>CAKUWM010000001.1 GCA_934699305.1 uncultured Saprospiraceae bacterium
GGTGAATAAATCATACAGTATCCTTGTCCTCCAATTACCGGTCCTTGTGATACTAATGAGAATGTATATGCTCCTGTCACTGGTACTGTAAATGCTGTTAACTCATATGGGTGGCTTCCTGCAACTGCAGATCCTGCTCCAAAGTTATAACAGCTTCCATTAAATCCTGTAGAGGTTGGATCTGTCCAGTCTAATGTGCCCGCTATTACACCAGTCTCCTGTACACATCCGTCACAATCGATGGTTGGTGGTATCTTATCTTCTACCAATACCCATCCCCAACAACGGTTGCCGTTAGGTGCTGTTACCTGTACTGCCAATGTCTGGCCTATGTTGTTACATGTTACTGTGTTACCTAAGTTGAATGGTCCTGTCATTGATGTACCCAATGCAACCACATAGTTGTCATAACATCCATAAGGTCCACCTTCCAAAACCATATCAGCATTGATTGTTGCTGTACAGCTCTCAGGATCTACTGATACGTGTACTAGGTCATTACATACCATTGATGTAACCGGATTTGGATATGCATTAACCACTACGTTAAAACAGCAGTTGTCTATCTCTTCTCCGTTCTCATCATATAATACGAAACAGTTCTCTGTCGTTCCGATTGGAAACTCTGATCCGCTTTCCAAACCAGATGTCTGTACAATTGTAGTACCAGGTATCTCACCGATCAATCTTTGAATCAAGTGGTAGCTACCTATTCCCAATGAGTTATAGTCTGTAGGAATGTTGTTACCCAATCCACAGTTTGCAGGAGATGTACTGATATAAGAGATTCCTGTCTGTCCTGAGAATGAACATCCTGTTGACCATGGTGAATCACCAGCTGGTCTTCTTTGTTCAACAACAAACTTTGTACCAGCCGGAATAGATACCGGTGTAGTCAAGTTGATGGTCTTCTTACCAAATGTTGTAAAGGTTGTATTAGCAGATTGTCCTATCAAGGTCATTTGTGCCGTATTCAATGTAGATCCACCAAGGGCACCTGTATATGAATACACAAATATCTGACAGTGTAGGTTAGTACCATATCCTTGGTTATAGAATGCAACCTCAACCGCATTCAAATTGAATGCTTGCGTCTGTGCAGGATACGCTCTCCAGTGGCTACCACCGGTTGTACCAGCAGAGCTTGAACAGTCGATACCGTCTTGTACAGGAGCCGTTCCTACGTTTTGTGTCAAGTTGAAAGGCAAGAATGGTGTACATCCACCCTGTGCAAATACAGAATAATGGATAAATGCTGAACACTCTCCTCCACCTAATGTAGTATAGATGTCACCGGGACATACAATAGTACATGGTGTAGTGTCACCAACTGGTGGTGGTGGAGCACCCAATACAGTAAATGTATAATCTTCAAACTCACCATAAGTATGGTTGGTAGCACATGGTGCTACAGATCCGGTAGCACTCAACCAGTGGTTAACAACACGCATTCTGGTTGCACCAAGAGTAGCTGTTAAAGGAACAGTTATTGTACCTGATTGTGAGCTTAAATAGCTTGAAGACTGCCAAGCTACTTCAGTAACCGGATCAAAAGTACCATCGTGGTTCCAGTCAACCCAAATTCTACCACCATAAGTATCGGCTTCCGTAAATTCCATAAGAAAATCTACACTTCCTCCCTGGATTTGACTTACTCCTCCAATAGTTGTGAAGTTGCCATAACCACCAGCAGAATAACCTGAATTTAGGTTAGAGATGTTAGTGACACCCAGTGTAGTAGTAAAGTTATTTATACCCCCCCAGTTATCAACACCACCCGGAGTACAATAATTTTGCGCTCCCGCGGTTTGCCAGGTTAGTAAAGATAGCATCACGATAAAACATGACGCTACTATTTTGTTAATCTTTATATTCATAGGTCTATTAATAATTTCGTTAAATATTTTTACTTGCATTTAGATTAAAATCTATTAATCAAATCGTTATACGTATTCTTGATAAACTGATTCGTGATAGCAGAATTGTTAATCTTTGTGCTTGCAGTAAGTAATCTCGTTACAGTAGTAATTTCCGGAGCTACAGAATACTGCATATCTTCCAGAATATTCGTGTAATAAACAAGTCTATACAGATCCTGCGGATTGCTTGTATAGATGTTTATTAATGCAAGACGTTGTGTTACAACGCTTTTAACCTTGGCAATATCCCAAGAGTTAAATGGCTTCAGTTCTACACCAAGCTTCGCAGCAGTAACAGCTACTTCAGACTTTGGATCAGGTAGATTACTTTTGCTTAAACCTGACTGGGCATTAATGCCATTATTTGCTACAACTACAAACAATAACATCATAACCACTGACAACAGCCCGTTGGAAAACATCCTTGCGCTTTTGTTTTTAAAAGAAATGTTTTGCATACTTTTAGTTTTGGTTAATAAAATTTGTTATAAAATAGGATTTAGTTTTTTATCATCTTA
This sequence comes from uncultured Saprospiraceae bacterium, assembly GCA_934699305.1. GTDB lineage: Bacteria > Bacteroidota > Bacteroidia > Chitinophagales > Saprospiraceae > Parvibacillus. The sequence continues at coordinate 2,438 of CAKUWM010000001.1, forward strand.
TTTATTGCATCTAATTCTGTGCCAAATTTTCAATTTTATTAAATTATCTCATCCAATTATTCACAAACAATTGAATATCAAATACTTAAATTTGAATAATTTTTAACGAATTAATCTTACAATAATGGTTATAAGCTCGAATGCATACAAATACATCGATTCCAGTGTAGTAGTCTTACGGATGAGAGTCTCCTTGAAGTTAAAATCAAAGGCAAATGTAAGTTGTATTGTTTATTAAAAAAAATATATTGCTTAAATTATTTTTTCCAATATTAATAATTATTGAAAGAAATAAGGCTGTCACCTCATTAGAGCTTATTATAATTTACCTACATTCATTTTAATGCCACAGAAGTATCTTTAAACAATTGTAAACTAACTGAATGTTCAGGTGGAAAATGTATCAAAAGGTAATATGCAGTTACTTGTGATTTAGATAGTTAGAATTTAGTGGTGTAAAGGATACATCGTAAATTTAGCAAATAAGCTGCAAGGCAATTCGGCGTTAAATAAGGATTATCTAACTATAATGGTTATGCTAATTCCGTTGCATCCTTTAAACCCAAATTCATATAAAGCCACATTCGTGTCCATAATATGAATTCAGGTTAAACATACATGATTAACTCATTCGGAGATTTTATATAATAGTAGAATCTCACAACAGGAGTAAGAACCAAGAATTCTATAATAAAAAGGTTCAATTTTCAATTAAAATACAATTCTCAACTAAATATCATGAAACTTCAATTCTCCATTCTCCATTCTCCATTCTCAATTCTCACTTATTAGGCATAATTTATGAACAATCACAAATTTTTATGAAATCATCCAATTAATTCAACACAATATTGAGGGGTCTCATTATTAGCATTTGATACTAATTTAGAAGCTTTAACTTTGATAATCACTTCTTTGTCACTTTGACTTCTTTTATAAATCAATAAAATAATCGTACATAATACTAGAGCGATTCCGGCAATTTTTAAAATTTGCTTCATCGTGGTTTTAAAATAATGTTCAAAAAAGGATTACAATCAATATAAACGAGTACGGAAATTTGCTTTACCAACATGTCTATTTTTGTAAAACTCAATTTTCTAAAATATTATTGTGTAGCCGGAATATAATTTTCACAATTCGTTTTACATTTCATTACTATAATTTATAAAATAAGAGTTTGTGAGACATTCAAAGTCCAAAATATCCTTTTTATTCTCATCATTTTTTTTGATTCTACAATTATTTACAAAATCACTGTATATTTGGGAGTTTTATTTTCATTATTTTTATAATGTCCTTTTTTATAAACAATCAGCGTTATGCTTCGACAAGTCTTTACTTTTATTATTATATTCTTGATTTCATCTGTAATAGCTCAGGGTCAGTCCTTTGTAAAAGGTCAACTTATTGTTTTTTTACAAGACAAAGCAACTATTGCCCAATTTGAATCCGAGCTAAACGCCAATGGTAGAAAATCCAACATTGATGTCTTCCGTCAACTATCAAAATCATTGCCTATCTTTTTAATCGAATCCAAAGATTTCGATGGCAATGAAGTCAATATAGCCAAACGTGTTTCATCATTTTCTACGGTTCGCCTTGCACAGGTAAATCATTATGTTTCAAAAAGAAATACTACACCTAACGACCTTCGCTATCCGGATCAATGGCAATGGAACAACTCCGGAGGTAACAACGGTGTCGCAGGCGCTGACGTTAGTGCCGAAAAAGCTTGGGATATCACCACAGGTGGTTTAACCGCTTCAGGCGACACTATTGTTGTATGTGTCGTGGATGATGGCACGGACATCAATCACGAAGATCTTGCATCTAATATGTGGTATAATAAGGGTGAAATCCCTGGCAATAATATTGATGACGACAATAATGGCTACATAGATGATATAAATGGATGGAATTGTTGGCTAGAAAACGGAGAGGTAAACTCAGGAAACCACGGAGTCAACGTAAATGGTATGATCGGAGCTATCGGCAATAACGATCTTGGTGTGACCGGTATCAACTGGAATGTTAAAATCATGAACGTCGTATATGCCTCTGTAACAGAAGATGCTGTTATAGAAAGTTATGATTATGCTCTGCAAAGTCGCTTGCTATATAATTCCTCCAATGGCACAAAAGGAGCTTTTATTGTTGCCGTCAACTCATCTTGGGGCCTTGATTATGGCAAGCCTGCTGACGCCCCCATTTGGTGTAACTTTTATGACATCATGGGAGAAGCAGGCATCCTCAATGTCGCTGCTACATCCAATGGAAACATTGATGTTGATAAAGATGGTGACTTACCTACAGCTTGTCCTAGCCAGTATCTAATTTCTGTCGGTCGTACGACAAGGACAGACACTTATGACAAGTGCGGATATGGCCCTATTAATATTGATTTGGGGGCACCGGGGGTCAACATTGTCACAACACGGTCAAAAAACAGATATACAACCACATCGGGCACTTCGTTTGCTTCACCTTTAGTAGCGGGTATGGTAGCATTGCTCTATTCTTACCCTTGTCAAGGTGTTGCAACCCTTATGCACAAAGATTATCCAACATTCGCCCTCGCTGTGAAAAATGCTATTATAAATGGCGTCGATGTGATTCCTTCCTATGCAGAAAAATGCTTGTCCGGAGGTCGTTCAAACGCATTTAAATCACTTGAATTAGTTGGTTTATTATGCGCAGCTTGTCAACCGGATATCGTTGCCGGTCTCACATATATCGATCAAAATATCTATCAGGTCACCTTCTCCAATGATGAAAATCAAAAAAATCTAAGATATAGACCATCAGGTGTTGCAGATTGGACAGAGATTCAAAACGTTACTTCCCCTACAACCATCGAGTTGACACTTAAATGTACTAATTATGAGTTTCAAATGCAAACAATCTGTGATAATGACACCAGCGCCTGGGGGCCAACTAAGACCTTAAAATCAGCACGATGCTGCACTTCTTTGGATAATATATCTTTTTTTACCGATAACAACGGCAACTTAAACATCGCACATGTTGACCTCAATCAAGATGTTAATTCAGTCATATATTATAAGGAATCAGATAGTACCGATTATCTACAACTGGAAGCAAGTCAAGATACTGTTGTTCTTGATTTCTTGAAAGAATGTACTTTCTATGATGTTTATGTAAGTGCATTGTGTATCGATAGCTCTACAGTCAAAAGTAATGTCTATCATATCTTTTCATCTTGTAATTCTACATGCGGAGAACTTTCTTGTAAACCAGGCACCAATGCCCAATCCGGATATATCGACAATTTTACGATGAATAACATTGTCTCCCAAACGGGTGATAACAATGGTTATATTAATTATGGAGACCACCTTAAATTGACAGCTCCGGATAACGGACCATTCCAAAATACCATTAATATCAAAAGAAACCAATCCGGTTCAGCTCGAATTCGATTGTATATAGACTATAACAATGACGGCGATCTCGCTGCCGGAGAATTGTTCTGGGAACAAACTTTAGGCGGCAATAATAAACAAGTATCCTTTACTCATGACTTTTATAATGCATTGCCTCCAGGTACTTATAAAATGAGGATGATGCTGTTATTTAATTCCTCCAATGGTCCTTGTGATGCAGATCAAGGTGAAGCAGAAGATTATTGCTTAACTATTTTCCATGCCCTTTACAACGAATGTGATGCTGTAGAATCTATCAAAGAGAGTAATAAAACATTTACTTCTATTGATTTGAGTTGGGAAAAGCCACAAGAAGAAGCTATAGCATACGTATATAGATATAAAGAACTGCCCGCAGGTGAATATACTTACCTTTCAGATACTGCCCATAAGATTACCATAAAAAATCTGAAAACATGTACAGACTATGAGTTTGGTATATATACTGTATGCTTTACTGATTCCAGTAATTTCAAAACAATACAATTTAAAACTCAATGTACCAATGCTACGAATGACTTAGCCCATGGAATACAGTGGAAGGTCTTCCCTAATCCATTTATAGACCATATCAGTGTTATCCTTACTTCATACAAATATGGAGAAGGATACCTTAGACTGACGGATGCCGGCGGAAAGATTGTGTATAATCAAAAAATAATATTAACCGTAGGTGACCATTATGTGGATTTAGATACAGAAAACAATCTGGTTCCTGGTGTTTACATCCTGACACTTATGGATGGAAATGGCATCAAATCAACCAAGTTAATCAAACAGTAAGACAATAGATTAAAATATAGAAGCCGGCTAAAATACACATAGTCGGCTTTTTTTATACCGTTTTTTTCGTCATACTTTTATCTTAAATCATATTAAAGGCAAAAATATTGTCTTTAACCCACATGCAGCATTAGAAAATACTGAATCGATACCCGATGAGGACAACGGGACATTTTTCATAATTACTCCAGTTTTGAAAAACCTCAACTGTTGACCTCGAACTTCTTTACGCACCAATCCATTCAAGGGCATTTTTCCACATTAGCTTATCTTTCAAACTCTGAGGATAATCTGATTCATTAATAAATTTTCCACCGGTCAAATCGCCTAATGGAAATGGATAATCCGAACCAAATGCTATCCTGTTTTGTCCAAAAAGTTGGATATTATAATCCAATGCCTTTTTATCATGAACCAGAGAATCTACCCAAAAGTGACCTAAATAAGTATCCGGAGACACTTTGTGGTCTATTGCTACCAAATCAGGTCTAACGTCAAACCCATGTTTAATTCGACCTATCGTAAAAGGAAAGGAGCCTCCGCCATGCGCAAATGCAAATCTCAGTTTAGGAAATTGCCCAAACACTCCACCAAAGATTAATGAACAAATAGCCAAGGATGATTCCGCAGGCATTCCAACCAACCAGGGCAACCAATATCTCTCCATTTTTTCCTTCGCCATCATATCCCATGGATGTACGAAGATGCAAGCATTTAACTCTTCCGCTTTTTTATAAAATGGAAATAATGCTTTTTCATTGAGATTCCAATCGTTGATGTGTGTGCCAATCTCTACTCCCACCATACCCAATTCTTTGATACACCTTTCTAACTCTCTGCACGCCAGATCAACATCCTGCATAGGCAATGTTCCAAGACCATAAAACTTGTCCGGATGCTTACTACTTACATCCGCAATATGATCATTATAATACCTTGAAGTATCATATCCATCAACTGCCTTTGCCCAATAGTTAAACAATACCGGAACGGTGGACAATACTTGTTTTTTTATACCTGTCTCAACCATCTCCTTATGGCGCTCATCGGCAGACCAGCAGTTGGACTCAACCTTCCTGAAAAATCTATCCCCTATCATCATATTGGCCTGACAACTATTTTCAGGCTCTAAATGAATAAATCCACTATAGCCAAATTTCTTTGCCCAATTAGGTATCGTGGGTGGTAGGATGTGTGTATGAATATCAATATGGCACATAAAAACAGAGTTATAATAACACAGAAAACCACTTATCAAAAGTCAGTTAATTTGATTCCGAGGAATGCTGATATTAGTAAACATAGCAAATAATAAGAATAGAAAATATTCCTATCTCACACTTACAAAGTTAGTAAAATAGTGACAATTACCATGATTTATCCAGGTATTTGGTAATCTATCAATTAATGGATTGAAATAAAAATGAAAGAGAAATTTATTATACACACATAAAAAAACGGTTATGCTTCTTCCTACCCATAGGTTAAATAACACACAAAAACACAGATGTTCATCGTTGTTCACAACTAACCATTAACAAAGGGAAACCTGATTTAGCCTACACCTTATCTTTAATCTTTAATACTCAAGACCACATATATTCAAGTCAATTTTATATATCATGATTTATATTTATACCATACTGCTATATGTAGAAATAAAAATAAAATTGTGTATCTTGTCGCAAAATCAATTTAACCTCATCTTATAAATATGGAAAATAATTTAAGTTTTAAGGAAAGGAATGAAAACACCTTGACAGAATGGCGCAATAAAGAGAAACTTGCATTGGATTTACTACAAATGGCGGGTGAGTTAAGATTTGACCGCTCAGTAGAATTAATTCTCTTTAGAAAAGATGTATATGATACCCAGCCAAGCCAACTGTTGAAACTACATCAAAACGCTTCTAACTATGGAGATGTCGCAGTATCTATCGAAGATACCATGGCGATAACCAAAGAAATAGTTGCATTGCAAGACTTAAAGCAGGCCCGCTTAGACATAGGTACTCTTGCCATTCAATGGAATCAAAGCAAATCTCAATATAATAGCTTAACAGCCTTCGTTACCGAAAAACTAAATTCCGCAGATGGGGCACAGTCAGATGATATCCAACCCCGTGATGTCATTTTATACGGTTTCGGCCGAATAGGGCGTTTGGTTGCAAGGAGGCTGGTTGCTCAGACCGGACGTGGTGAGCAGCTCCGATTAAAAGCCATTGTTATCAGGCCTCAAATGAAGGATAGAAAGCAGGATGCCGAAAAAAGAGCAGCTTTACTACGTACCGACTCTGTACATGGTGAATTCGCTGGTTCTGTTGAAGTCAGCGAAGATGGTAGTGAACTCATTATCAATGGCAATAGAGTCCTTTTAATATATGTCGGTCATCCATCTGAGATAGACTATACTGCATTAGGCATCAACAATGCCTTAGTCATCGACAATACGGGGGTATTCAGGACCAAAGAAGATCTTGAACAGCATCTGCGTCCGGGCGTGAGCCACGTTATCCTTACTGCCCCGGGCAAAAAAATTCCTAATATTGTATATGGTGTAAACCATGATTCGATAGACTTTGACAATGACCAGGTACTGTGTGGTGCTTCCTGTACAACCAACGCCATCGTACCTCCTATTAAAGTGTTAGATGACGCATTTGGAATTCAAAAGGGACATGTTGAAACCATCCACTCTTATACCAGTGATCAAAATTTATTAGACAATTTCCATAAAAAGCCACGAAGAGGTCGTGCTGCTGCCATTAATATGGTCATCACTAGTACCGGGGCTGCCGAAGCCATAACCGCTGTGTTACCATACTTAGATGGAAAAATTACAGGTAATGCGGTACGTGTTCCTACACCCAATGTATCTTTGGCCATCATCAATGTCAGTTTCGACAAACCGACCACCGTGGCAGAAGTAAATAGTTTACTAAAACAAGCGTCCCTCAACGGGCCATTAGCAGAACAGATTGGATTCTCCAATGATGCGGAATATGTCTCTTCCAACGGTGTCGGTATGACTACAGCTTGTGTCATTGACGGACCATCAACAATAGTATCCAATGACGGAAAGACCGTAACGGTCTATGCATGGTACGATAATGAGTTTGGTTATACTTGTCAGGTCGTAAGAGTCGCCAAGCATGTGGGTCAAGTGAGAAGGAAAACATATTATTAATTTTGACGAAGGAAAAAGAAAAAAAAGTCAAGAAAAAAGAACATTCTCCCTTTCCGGAGTCATCGGATTTTTTCACCGCGATATCTGTGGACTGTGTAATCTTTGGGTTAGACCAAGATTCACTCAAAGTATTGCTCATAAAGAGTGATTACCCATTATATCATGGTAAATGGTCCCTTTTGGGTGATTTGATATCACAAAATGAAGATATTGATGAGGCTGCCGATCGTGTTTTATACGAACGTACAGGGCTGAAAGAATTATTTTTAGAACAGGTTCATTGCTTTGGCAAAGCCGACCGACATCCTTCCGGAAGAGTTATCTCCATAGCTTATTACACTTTGGTCAATATCGAACAGATACAGCTACTCAAACAAGACCACGAGCTCCATTGGCATGATATACATACAATCGGAAAGCTAGCTTTTGACCATAATAAAATTCTGGAAATCTGCCTAAAGCGCCTTCAACAGCAAGTTAAAACAGAAACCATCGGATTTAACCTCCTGCCTGAAAAATTTTCATTAAGATCATTACAGTTTTTATACGAATCCGTATTAATGGTAGAACTGGATCGCAGGAACTTTCGGAAAAAAGTAATGAGTACAGGACTGTTGATTGATTTAAAAGAATTAGAAAGTAATGTAAGACACCGCCCTGCCAAGTTATTTAAATTTAACCGCTCCAAATACGACTCGTCGGAAATTAAAAGCAATTTCATTTGAATTTGCCGTTAAATTATTGTTAAAGATATTTCATTTCGGTAACTGAGAAGCCCTATTCAACGTTAATGTCTGAAACTATTTATTTAATAAAGCTTTTTAAAAGAACTCAATTAAGCACTATGAAGCAATTTCTTTCTTTGTTGTTTGCCGGAATTATAGGAGGCATAGCGACAATTGGTGGATTAAAGTATTACGAGACAAACAATATTGCTCCTGCCTCTACAACGGTGGCGACACAAAGCGCGCAAGCACATCCGGTAAATTATGCTCCGGTGAATGTACCTTTTGACTTTACCGAAGCCGCCAGCCGATCATTGGATGCAGTAGTCCACATTAAAGCTGCCGAAAGCAATGAAAGCGCCTATCGTCGTCAATTACAACAACAACGGTCTGATCCCTTTTCGTTTTTCTTTGGACAAAGAGGTCCTGCTCAGGGTTCGGGGTCTGGAGTCATCATATCTCAAGATGGTTATATTGTGACCAACAATCACGTAGTTGACTTTGCAGACCAATTGGAAGTAACATTACATGATGGCCGTGTCTTTGATGCTGTCAAAGTAGGTACATATCCCAATGCTGATATCGCCGTTATAAAAATTAAAGCCGATGATCTTAAGCCCATAAAATATGGCAATTCAGATGATGTGAAAGTAGGCGAATGGGCACTTGCTGTAGGCAATCCATTTGACTTGACATCAACTGTGACTGCGGGTATAATCTCTGCCAAAGGTCGATCTATAGATGTCATTCACACCAAAGATGCGGTCGAAAACTTTATCCAAACAGATGCAGCAGTCAATCCGGGCAACAGCGGAGGAGCACTGGTAGATGTCAATGGCAACCTGATAGGGATTAATACTGCAATAGCAACACCAACAGGAACCTATGCCGGTTATGCATTTGCTATTCCTGTTAATCAGATTATACCTATTGTCGAAAACATCATTAAAAACAATGGAAATTACAGCGGACCTAACTTAGGTGCCAAAGCAACATTGGGCGTAACTGTAGCCAATGTAAAAGACCTGACCAATGACCAAAAATCAGAAAATGGTATCAATGCCAATAGTGGTGTTCTTTTGTTGGAATTACAAAATGGAGGTTCAGCTCAATATTCCGGGCTTTTACCAAACGATGTGATTATCAAAGTAAATAGCTCCATCGTCAACACAATAGACGACTTAAAAGGCATAATGGGCAAATTAAAACCCGATGAAACCATAACCGTTTCATTTAAAAGAGGAGATCAGGTAAAACAATTGAGCGTTAAATTACGTTCTTAATAAAAGATATACCTTAAGAAATTTTATAAAATAAGTTTTCGTTTTGTTTTTGATCTGAGCTGCCTGTTACGATTGTGACAGGCAGTTTTTTTCTGTAGTAGCTTTGTATTTCTTAAAGAAACTATTGTACCTTTAATATAAATTCGGGATAAAAAGTATCAGCGGTATTACGATTGTAAAACAATAAAATAGTTTGGTCTATTCTATTGTTACAATTCATATAATATCTTCTTTCAAAAGTTAAATAAAGGGGTCCGGGCAATCGAATTTCTTACTCTGACATAAAATACGTATTTTTGTAAACTAAAATCCAAAGGAATGACGTCAGAGCCAAAGGAATATTTGCACAAGATGTATGTTGAAACGCTTCAGGCAAGCCGATTCCATACATTTAAGATTTTGAATACGCTCATCATCGCATTATTTGTACTGCTTTTTATGAATGTGTTATTTACCACTCCTGACAAAAGTTACAGCTATATTTCGTTGATTGTTGCCGTGGTATCGGTATTATTTATGTTTTATCGCCTAACAAGGGAAAAAGCCGGAATGAAGTCTCTACCTGAAGATTTGAGCAATATTGATGGTGACATTATACGAGAACATATAGACCAAATCCGAAATAATCAAAAAAAATTGAGGTGGCAAATGGCTTTATTTACCATACCTTTTTTTATTTATTTTTTAATTGATTTAGTTGTCTCTTCTACACAAGTCGTGGATAAGAAGTTTCTTATTTTAAAAATAGCCTTTTTCTTTGTTCTCTTGACGCTGTATTATGTTCTTTTTTTCAAAATTAGAGCAACCAATTTCGAAAGTAAAAATCTCACAGAGTCATCCCAACAATGATAAAATATACGTTTACCTATCTTTAATCAATTAAATAACACAAGGTGCGCATTACTGTAATTTTTACCTTTCTCTCACTGTGTTTTACACAATACGGATTCAATCAAAATCAATACAAAGTCATCAATGTGGGGTTTTATAATCTTGAAAACCTCTTTGATACTTTAGACACCCCCCGTAAATTAGACGAAGAGTTTACGCCAACCGGAAGTAGGCTTTACAATACTGCAGTATATACAGATAAGTTATTTAGATTATCGTCCACTTTATCCAAAATCGGGACGGACATTTCTCCGGAAGGCCTTGGTATCATAGGTGTCGCAGAGATTGAAAACAGGAAGGTCCTGGAAGATCTTGTGATTCAGCCTGCTTTAAAAGAGCGAAATATGGAAATTGTGCATTATGAGTCTGAAGATTTTCGAGGTATCGACGTTGCTTTGTTGTATCAACCCAAATACCTGACTGTAATAAACAGCCATCCTATACACGTACCTATTCTCAATAGTTCAGGAGAAAAGATCTATACGCGTCAGACACTGTATGTTGCAGGGATAATGGATGGCGACACCGTACATATCCTCGTCAACCACTGGCCTTCCCGCCGTGGGGGCTCTGCATCTGACCCTTTAAGGATCCAGGCAGGAGTCATCAATCGTACCATAAAAGATTCAATTCTAGCTGTATCTCCCAATGCCAAAGTAATTGTAATGGGTGACCTAAATGATAATCCTACCGACAAATCTTTAACAGAGGGCTTGAAATCTGTCGGAAAGGAAAAAGGGATCAAAGCAGACGAAATGTTTAATCCTTTTGTACACTTTTACAAAAAAGGTATCGGCACTACAGCATATCAGGATGCGTGGAGTTTATTTGATCAGGTTATTATCTCACCGGCATGGTTGGATAAGGATTCCAACAGTTATTATTACTACAAAGCAACCGTTTTTAACGAAAAATTCCTCACAGAAAAAACAGGCAAATACAAAGGTTATCCGCTGCGTACATACTCAGGAGATACTTATAACTTTGGGTATAGTGACCATTTCCCTGTATTTGTAACTTTTTTAAAAAAAATATAACGCCTTTCTAAGGTACTATAATGGTATTAACAATTATTTCGGGCAGTCCATCAAAAACGAGTGTTTCCATACGCATAGCCTTTTATCTTCGAAAATATTTACAAAATATGATCCCGGATGCTGAGGTGAACGTATTGGATTGCAGGGAATATGAAGTACCGCTTGATGATGCTACATATAAAAGTATCGAATCAACCCCAGCCCCTCTTCAACCACTGGCAAAGCTCTTTTTCAAAACAAATGGCTTTATATTGCTGACACCCGAATACAATGGCAGCTATACACCTTCCTTAAAAAATCTTCTTAATCACTTCCCAAAACTAAGCCATAAAGCATGTGGCATTGTTACAGCCTCCGATGGTGCCTTGGGAGGAATGAGGGCAGCACAACAAATGCAACAACTGATAGCAGCCCATTTTGGGATTATCTCACCTTATATGTTGATTGTACCACATGTAAATACTAAGTTTGACGAAGAGGCAAACCTCATCGACCCAAAATTAGCCAATCAATTAGAACGGTTTTCAGAAGAATTCATCTGGCTGTTCAAAGCATTGTGCCAGGCACAGGAAATTGTTAAACAGAATAATTGAATGTTATTGTAACATGAAGATAGGAATACTAAGAGAAGGGAAAATACCTCATGATGATAGAGTCGCACTCACTCCGGCACAATGTAAATTATTGTCAGGCAATCCACACAACTTTGAAATAACTGTTCAGCCATCACCTTTACGCAGCTTTACTGATGAGGAATATATAGCTGCCCATATCCCGGTACTTGAGGATATTAGCCATTGTGATATTATCTTAGGCGTTAAAGAGGTGCCCATTAAAGATTTGATAGAAGGAAAGACTTATTTCTTCTTTTCACACACCATCAAGAAACAAGCGCACAATCGGAAGTTGCTTCGTGCTATTTTGGATAAAAACATTACCATGATTGACTATGAGACCATAGAAGATGTTCATGGAAGGAGGCTTATAGCGTTTGGCAAATACGCCGGTATCGTGGGTGCGCACAATGGAATCTGGACTTACGGCAAAAGAAAGGGTTTATTTGATTGGCCTCGGTTAAAGGATTTACACGATTACGAACAAGCACGAAAAGTTTATGCCAATACCGTCTTACCGCAAATGAGGATTGTAGTGACTGGCAGTGGGCGTGTTGCCGGTGGCGCAATATCAGCATTGACAGAAATGAATATTAAAGAAATAACGGTCGAGGAATATTTGCTAAATAAAGAATACAATTATCCTGTATTTGTGCATCTTTCATCTAAAGACTATGTGCGTCATAAAGATGGTCACTCTTTTGAAAAATCCGATTTTTATGAAAATCCACAAAATTATGAGTCCACCTTTAGTCCTTTTCTTGCCATAACGGATATTTTTCTGAATTGCATCTTTTGGGATATAAATGCACCCGCTTTCTTTCAATTGGAAGATCTATCAAAAGACAGCTTTCATATTTCAGTAATAGCTGATGTTACTTGTGATATTGCTCCTGCTTCATCCATACCTACAACGATTAAAGCGAGTACTATAGATAATCCGGTTTTTGGTATAAATCGGAAGGATTACAGAGAAACGGCTGCATTTCAGCCTGAAAGTATTGATATCATGTCCATTGATAACCTTCCCAATGAGTTGCCTCGAGATGCATCCCGTTATTTTGGCGATACCTTTGTTAGGGTGATAGTTCCTGAGCTGGAAGCCGATCAATCTGATATTTTAGATCGAGCAACAATTGCTAAAAATGGGAAACTTACACAACATTTTAGGTATTTAGAAGACTATGTAAATGGCAACGTTTTTACAGAATAAGAAGTCTAATAGTATTTGAGACAATATGCCCTTTCATTTAATTTAATCCTACTATGATCAACCTTATCAGCGATACCATTACACAACCGGATCGACCCATGCTCGAAGCCATGTTTTCAGCGGTTGTGGGTGATGATGTATTTGGCTCAGACCCCACCGTCAACCGTTTAGAGGAGAAAGTGGCTGACTTGTTTGGCAAGGAGTCCGCATTATTTTGTCCATCAGGCACCATGACCAATCAAATAGCTATCAAAGTACATACTCGTCCAATGGATGAAATGATATGTGATCAATGGTCACATGTCTTTCTATATGAAATCGGTGGTTATGCCTTCCATAGTGGCATCGCTGTTCAACCGATACAAGGGCAGTATGGTAAAATTACAGTATCGCAAATAGTAGATGAGATAAAATCTCCGGATGATTGGCTGCCTCGTACCAAGCTCGTTCTTTTAGAAAACACCACCAATAAGGGCGGTGGCAATTATTATACTTTAGACGAGATAAACACTATTTCACAACTATGCCAATCGAAAGGATTATCCCTACATCTTGACGGGGCACGGATTTTTAATGCCTTGGTCGAAACCGGTGATTCTCCCGCCTCTGTCGGAGCTTTATTTGATTCCATTTCGGTATGCCTGTCCAAAGGATTGGGCTCACCGGTTGGCTCTGTCCTGATTGGCAATCGCGACTTTATCAAAGAGGCAAGAAGAGTCCGCAAAGTAATGGGAGGTGGAATGAGACAGGCAGGATATCTCGCCGCTGCCGGTATATACGCACTCGACCATAACATTCCCCAACTTAAAGTTGACAATACCAGGGCTAAAGCTGTAGGTCAACTATTAAGCGCTGAAGCGTATGTTGCCAATATATTCCCGGTCAAAACCAATATAATCATCTTTGAATTGGAGGAAAGGATACTTGCAAGCCACTATGTTGACTTGTTGAAAAAAAATGGAATTGTTGCTTCAGCCTTTGGAAAACACATGGTTCGCCTGGTATTCCACCGGGATATAACTGAGCAACAATATATTCAAGTAAAATCTATCCTTACAGAGATCAAGGTGTAACAATCTTTCCACCTGCCATTTCAATAATTCTATCACATCGTTCGGCAAGAAGGGGATTATGCGTTACTAAGATAAAAGTAAGCTCGAGTTCGGATCTAAATTTTAAAATCAGTTCGTGCAGTTCTTCCGCCGACTTTTCATCAAGGTTGCCCGTGGGTTCATCAGCTAAGATAAGTTTGGGATGGTTGATAAGAGCGCGTGCAAATGCGACTCTTTGTTGTTCTCCTCCTGACAATTCTTTTGGCTTATGATTCAGCCTATGTGATAGTCCAAGATATGCCAATAGTTCTTTTGCCCGAGCTTCTGCTACAGCCTTTTCAACATTTTTAATATAAGCCGGAATACACACATTTTCGAGAGCTGTAAATTCAGGAAGAAGGTGGTGGAATTGGAATATAAAACCAAGTGACTTATTTCGAAATTCAGAGACCTTATTATTAGAAAACTTGTTGAGATCATTTCCTTCAAATAATATGCTGCCTTTATCCGGCTTTTCAAGAGTCCCGGCGATATGGAGTAGTGTGCTTTTTCCGGCACCGCTTTTGCCAATGATAGCTACTACTTCACCTTTCTGTACCTCAAAGGAAACATCTGAAAGGACGTTAACTTCACCGAAAGACTTGAAAATATTTTTAGCTTCAATCATGTTCTTAATCAATTACTCGCGATGATAGTCCTGGTCTTCCGCCGGAGGAGTATCAACCTCCGGTTTAGTCTCTTTAGAAACAAGTTGTCCCAAATCATCGAAAATCAATGTGTCATCACCCACACCGATCACATATTTAACTAATTTTTGAGCATCTTTAGTCTTGAAGGCGGCAGAGATTACGTCATCCGGATAGTTCCGTCGTACATAATGCCCTATGCTAAATAGTAAGTCTCTTTCCGGGATGGCGACTCCGGACTCAACAAACTTTCCTTTCTCCGTAAACAAAGCAAATCCCGGTTTCCCTTCAAATTCAAACTCGGCACTATATAAAGAATCCATGCCCATCCAATTAACCTTTCTGGTACTCTTAAACTGCTTGTCGAGGGCGCGTACAACTTTTTCAGGAACCTCTTTTTCCTTCAATTTTTGCCCGATCAATGATGTGCACAATAAGAAACTACATATTAAACAAAGAAATCTCATATTCAATTTTATGATTAACGTCAAGAGGTAAATATTTTAAAACTCCAAATGTTTGCCCTTTTTATTGTTCTACAAAAGTAAAACGTCCCAAAAATAGCACTATTGTATCAGGGAAAAAAATGAGGAACAAAAAAATACTATAATTCAAAACCTGTATTTAATATACATCAAGTAGAGCGACCTATATCAGAATCGCTCCACTTGACTTCAATTTCCCTTCAATCTATCTTTTCTCTATGGCTTAACCGGCTTAAAGTCGCTCTCATCATAGCCATATAAGTCTTTCAATGTAAGGATTTTGACTTTTCCATATTTTTTCAGATCATCTATCTTAATTCTATCAGGGCTACCCATGATACCTATATTCCATTTTTGATTCTTAAAGTGATCGGTGTGGAATTTCTGAACATCACTAAGGGTTGTATTCTGAATGCTATTATAAATATCTTTTCTTATATCGTAATTAAGGCCTTTATTAAGGGCATTTTCATAGGCAAATAAAATACTGCTTTTGTTTATTCTTTGAGTTTGGATTTCTGTAAGTATAGCATTCTTGCTAAGATCCCAAGATTTCTCCAACACAGGCATATTGTCCAACAAGTTACGTATCGCCCCCATCGCATCATTAAACTTATCAGCTTGTGTGCCGACGTAGAAGGTTGCTACGAATGGCTTTTCCTTTTTCGAAGGTATGCTGATATTGCTATACGCGGAATAAGCCAAAGCCCTCGACTCTCTTATATCTTGAAACACAACAGAAGCCATACCTCCGCCATAATACTCATTAAACGCACGCGCGACAGTCTCTAAGGCAGGATTATATACCTCTTCAGTGCTTTTGAAATTAATATTGGCCTGCACCATATCATAATTGACAAAGTAAACAGTGTTTTCTGTAGCCTTGAGAGGATTAAAGGGCTTGCCCATCGGTGTTTTGGCAAGAACCTTTGGTAATTTGTGTGCCTTACGGAGAGAAGCATTCAGTTGATCTAAAGGTCGTGCTCCGCAGTACATAATCTTATGCTCTACTGAAATGGAGGATTTTATGAGAGCAACCAATTCTTCTGCGGTTATTTTCTTAAGTTGATCATTGGAAAGAATGGTATTAAATGGATTTGTAGCGCCATACTTCAAATAGTTTTGAAGGCCTCCGGACATCATCACATCCTTGTTGATAAGGTCATCTTGTCGAGACTTCAACAAATTATCAACCATTTTAGTCAATGCGGCTTTATCGGGTTTAGGATTATTGATCAGGTCTTCCAATATAGCCACACCCTTATCGAAATTTTCTTCAAGACCATTGAGATAAATGTACATTTCTTCTTCGCCAACCTGAACTCCCCAGTCTAAGCCAAGATTATACAATTGTTTGTTTATTTCTGAATTAGACTTGGTCATGGTACCGATATATCTGAGATAATCCATAGCTAATCCAAGCTTTGGATTGCTTGTTGAGCCAAAATCAAATTGGTAATATAAATTGAACAATTGATTAATCTTATTAGGTACATACCATATAGGAACTCCTTTCACGAGGGTAGATTTTTCAATATCTTTGTCAAAATCGAGAAATTTTGGCTGGATGGGTGTCGCAGTCATTGCCATCATATTCTTTAAGAAGTCAGACTGTGCATCCCTATTGAGTTCTACCGGATGAATTTCGGGCTTAACAACTTTTGCAACATCATTGCTTCCTGTCTTTTTATAAATAACGGTATAGTTATTCTGAAAATAGGTGGCAGCAAAGCGCATAATATCTTCTTTAGTCACTTTGGACATGGTATTCATATCGTTGAGATAATCAACCCATGGGCGTCCTATTACAAAGGATTCGTGAAGGAGGAAGGCAGTGTTGGATGCTTTTTCTGTTTGTTGGATCAATGCCAATTTCATATTATTGACCGTTCCGCTTATCAGAGAAGTATCAAAGTCACCTCTTTTTAATTTACCTATCTGTTCTAGGAAAAGGTCTTTAACCTGTTCGAGCGTTTGTCCATCTTTAGGTCTGCCTTGCAACCAGCATACGCCATGGTCTTTAAGCAAATAGGTAAATGCATATCCCTCCAACACTTTTTGGTTGTTAACTAAATTCAGGTCAATCAATCCGCTTTTACCATTATATAAGATGGCTGATATCAGATTGGCAATGACGGCATTGGAATCAAGTGCGCTTGGCATTCTATAGCCTATAGCAACTTTTTCTTCATCCGGCGTGTATAAGGTGATGTTTGTTACTGAATCAATCGGACTTTCAGCTTGGTAGGCAAAGACAGGAGCCTTTTTGGCCGGCATATCACCAAAATACCGATCCACGAGGGCGATGGTCTCATCCGGATCCAGGTCACCGGCAAGAATAATCGCCATATTACCGGCAACATAGTTCTGTTCATAATACTTCCTGATCTCTTTCAAAGACGGATTTTTGAGGTGTTCGATTGTCCCTATGGTAGTTTGAGTGCCATAAGGGTGATTTTTAAATAAAGAGCTGAACATCGCTTCGAAAATCTTATTATTCCCATTATCTAATGAGATATTTTTTTCCTCATAAACTGCCTCTAACTCTGTATGGAATAGTCGTAAGACGGGATTTCTAAACCTTTCTTTCTGTATTTTCAAGAACTTTTCTAGGTTGTTAGAAGGGAAGTTTTCCATATAAGTGGTATTTTCAAAGCTTGTGAAAGCATTGGTCATGCGTGATCCCACGTCTGCCATCATTTTATCATATTCGTTGGCAATGGCATATCGGGATGCTACATTACTTATACTGTCAATACGATGGTATATTGCTTTCCGGCTAATTTCGTCGGTTGTCTGACCATACAATTCATATAAAGCATCGATTTTATCCAGTTCTACTTTTTCTTTAGCATAATCTATGGTGCCAAACTTATCTGTTCCTTTGAAGAGCATGTGTTCTAAATAGTGAGCCAAACCGGTATGGTCTGCCGGATCATTTTTTGAGCCTGCTTTTACCGCAATAAGTGCCATAATCTGTGGTTCGAGATGGTTTTCGGCCAGGATAACTGTAAGCCCATTATTTAACTTATACACCCTTGCTTTAGCAGGGTCACCATAAACTTCGGTGAATTTATACTTATGGTCGGGTGAGGTTCTCATAAAGGCCATGTAACCATTTTTTTGAGCCATTAATCCGGTCGAAATAAGTATACATAGGAGTAAAAGTTTTAGACGCATTCTGATTAAATTTTATATTATAAATAACGACTTTCTAAAAGGATAAGTATAGCACAACCTTCAATACTTACATATATATAGAAATTTTTATCAAATGTAAGTTAAGTTTTGATTTTGGAGGAAAAGAAAGAATCGAAGATTGTCTTTTTCTGCAAAAAGCCCTTGTAATTCAAACATTAAAATGCCATTTGTCTTTACTGCTTTCAAAAATATACCTAAAATTTGAAAACAATTATTCCTTCACAATAGCGAATATATCAATGTATCTTCAGCTAAATATCCTTCACTATTCAAATATTTTTTACAGATAAAATATGAAAATGTCTGTTTGATATCAATTTTTTTATCTTAGCAGTGAAAAAATAGCATAACAATAATTTTCAGTTAATAAGAAATGAGTAATACAAGCCAAGTAAGCAACAGTTCCGGAACCATCTGGTCTCAATTTTTAACCCTTATCATCGTCTTTTTTTTCTGGGGCTTTGTTGCAGCAAGTAATGACATCCTGATTCCGGTATTTAAAGAGAATCTTCACCTGACACAGACGCAAAGTCAATTAGTAGCATTTGCATTTTATATAGCATATACGGTGGGGTCGCTGATTTACTATTCAATTAGCAAGTCACGGGGTGAAGATATCCTCAATAAGATGGGATACAAAAATGGAATTGCACTTGGATTGATTATTTCCGCCTTGGGTACTTTGATATTTATTCCGGCTGCCAACACACATTCATTTCCATTATTTATTGTTGGTCTTTTCATTGTTGGATTAGGGTTTTCTCTTCAACAGACTGCTGCCAATCCACTTGCCATCATCATGGGCGATCCAAAGTCGGGTTCACAGAGATTGAGTATGGCCGGAGGTGTCAACAACTTCGGGACGACAATAGGTCCTCTTTTGGTCAACTTTGCTATCTTTGGATCGGTAACAGCGGTCGCATCTAAAGCGGATATCACCAGTATCAAGATCCCTTATTTAATCTTGGGGGCAGCATTTATTTTGGTTGCCATACTCATAAAGTTTTCATCTGTCCCCAACAAAATCGACATGGATGCAATGGCCGAAGAAGAAGCCGGAGGTCAAAAATCGATGGTAGAGCATCATAGTGGACCGATGAAGTATCCACAGTTGGCACTGGGTATGATTGCTATATTTGTATATGTAGGAGTTGAGGTATCTACCGCATCCAATCTTCCGGAATTTATTAAGCAACATATTCCGGGGCCTGATGGTGGTGTCTTTCCGACCGACAGGATCGCACCATATATTTCATTGTTCTGGGCGAGTTTAATGATGGGCCGATGGACGGCAGCCAGTGAGGCATTTGATATTTCTATGGGTGCCAAGAAGATGTTGCGATTTATAATGCCTTATATTGCCTTTTTAGTATTTTTATTGGTCAACAAAATTGCACATCATGATATTACGCCATTTTACTTTTATTTTATTGTTGTGGCTGTAATGATTGGCGGAAATATATTGAGTAAAGGAAGTCCGGCAAAACAGTTGATGATATATAGTGTATTAGGAGTTGTTGCCATTGCAATCGGGATGTTATTTGATGGTTGGATAAGCGTATTTTCATTTATATCTGTCGGGTTATTCTGTTCTACTTTATGGCCTTGTATATTTACATTAGCCATAGCAGGTTTAGGCAAACATACCAATGAGGGGTCGAGTCTATTGATTATGATGATTATGGGAGGTGCCTTTGTAAGCTTATTCCAAGGCTTTTTGGCTGATCACGTCACGGGCATTCAATATTCTTATATTGCAGGAATTCTATGCTTTAGCTATTTGATATATTATGCGATTCAGTCAAAGAAAATTCTAAAAAAGCAGGGAATCAATTTTTAGACACAAAGAATTAGAAAAAGTGAGTGTTATGCATGAAGAAGATCTGGCTATCGGCATAGATTTGGGGGGAACCAATACTGATTTTGGTATCGTCGATCGTTCAGGAAAGGTGTTGTTGCGGGGTGGAATAAAAACAAAAAACCATAAAGAAATTTCTTCTTACTTAGAGGAGTTGTTTCTTGCCATGTTGCCCATTATAGAACATGCAGGAGGTGTTTCACGGATAAAGGGTATAGGTGTGGGTGCTCCCAATGGCAACTTTTACAAAGGAACAATTGAGCATGCTCCCAACCTTGCCTGGAAAGGCGTCATCCCTATGGCTGAGTTGATGCAGGAAAAATTCGGATTAGACGTTGTTCTTACCAATGATGCCAATGCAGCGGCTATTGGTGAGATGGTATATGGTGCAGCAAGAGATATGAAGGACTTCATCTTAATCACATTGGGTACGGGTGTAGGAAGTGGGATTGTAGCCAATGGTAAGTTGATATACGGTCATGACGGCTTTGCCGGTGAATTGGGTCACACTATGATTATTCCTGACGGACGTTATCATCCCGGAACCGGTCTATACGGCAGCCTGGAGATGTATGCTAGTGCAACAGGTCTGACAAAAACCACCATTGAGATGTTACAAAAGGAGAATACCGGTTCATCCCTTTTACACAATTATTCCGAAGAAGAAATAACCAGTAAACTAGTCTATGATTGTGCCATGAAGGGCGATCCTCTTTCAAAAGAAGTGTATGCCTATACCGGTAAAATATTGGGCATGGCTTTGGCCAACTTTGCAATGGCAACTTCACCTGAAGCTATTATCCTCTTTGGGGGATTGTGCAAAGCAGGTAGTATGATATTTGATCCCGTAAAAACATCTTTTGAAAATCATCTGCTACCTCTCTTCAGAAATAAAATAAAAATAATTCCAAGTGAACTAGCCGATGACGATGCCGCCATATTGGGAGCCAGCTCACTGGTATGGGATAAACATAAGACTTGAAGATTTTCAATATAAACCTTGAAACACAAAGTTCATTTTTGTTTACTCATTTTAGTCAAATAATTAATCCACATTCCGAATTAGCCAAATGCAGCATCGATGCACGACTCGTAATCAGTGGTTTAATGAAAAAATTGAAGCGATTCGTACATTGAATGTCCCTCATAATCAACAATATTCGGTTTTTGGAAACCTCGATTGTTGAATTCGCATTAATCACATATCTATCTAATCTGATTCAATAGCTGTCTATTTGGTATAAATTTATTACTTTCGCAATTTATAAGTTGTTGGGAAGGTAAAATCCCGTAAAGTCATTAATTTAACAAACAAAATATATATGAATCTGAGAATTTCGTCCGGAGAGTTATATAAAATGCTTCAGATAAGTCAAAATGCTATTAGTGCTAAGCCGCCTTATCCCATTTTAGCTGACTTTTTATTTCATGTAGAAGGTAGCAAATTGAGTATTACTGCCAGTGATCTTGAGTTTACAATAATTTCAGAGACAAATATTACTCCGGGAGACGAAGGGAGTTTTGCCTTTCCTTCAGATATTTTAGTCAATACCTTGCGAGAGATGCCGGAGCAACCCATCGAATTGATTCATGAGGAAGAGACCAGCGGATTAACAATGATATCTTCCTATGGCACCTATAGGTCAAGCAGTAACGACGTAGAAGATTACCCTAAAATTCCGGAATTGGAATATGAAACGAAGGTAACTTTACCGGGAGGTCGATTTTTAAAGGCTTTAACTACTTGCTCCTTCGCGGCAGCCACGGATGAAATGAAGTCCAATATGCTGGGGATATCAGTTTCCTTCCAGCCTGATGTCATCGAAGTAGCCGCTACAGATGCTCATAAAATGGTCAAATACACATTGTTTTATAACAATGAAGGTATTGAAGCTAATTTCGTCTTGCCTAGGAAAGTGATTACAATATTAAAGCACGCTATCACAGATGAAGATAGCCTTACGGTAAGCTTCAACAAGAATCATGCTCTATTTGAATACAAAAACTTTAAAATCTATTGCAAATTAATAATCCTGCCATTCCCTAATTATAATGGAGTTATACCTCTAAATAATGACAAGGAAATATTAGTCAATCGACTGGAATGGTTACGCTCACTAAAGCGAATTACTCTTTATGGAAACAAAACAACTTATCAAACCAGCTTTTTCATCGATAATAACGAAATAAAAATAGAGACCTTAGATCCGGATTTTTCCAACGAAGCCAGCGAAATAATCAAGTGTCAATACACCGGGGAGCCTCTGGAGCTTTCATATAATGCTAAGTTCTTGATAGACTCTCTTTCCAACATTGATTCTGAAGAAGTCAGACTTGCCGTATCACATCCGGGCCGTGCAGCCATCCTTACCCCAAAGGAAAATGAAGTGGGTGAAAATATTTTGATGCTCGTCATGCCCGTCAGGACGCGCAAAGCATCCGTGTAATATCGATGAATCAACGCATCGGCTTGTTTTTTGGCTCATTTAATCCGATTCATATCGGGCACATGATTATTGCCAATCACATGGCAAATGAAACGGCATTGGATCAAGTGTGGCTGGTCGTTTCTCCACATAACCCATTTAAAAATCGCAATAATCTGGCAGATGATAGGCTAAGGTATCATCTGGCATATTTGGCTATAGGAGACAATCCAAAGATCGATGTGAGCGACATAGAATTTGCCCTCCCCAAACCTTCCTATACTATTGATACATTGGCTTACCTTCATGAAAAATATCCCCAAAAAGAGTTTTCATTAATCATGGGTGGTGATAATCTTTTGACATTAAATAAATGGAAAAATAGCGATGTCCTTTTAAGCCGTTACAAAATATGTATATCAACGCCCCGGCTATGCCACAGATGACACCTTTCTCCACCCCAATATTGAGATCGTAAATGCGCCAATGCTTGATATTTCTGCGACTTACATCAGAGAATTGCTCAAATCCGGGAAGTCTGTTCGTTACCTTTTACCTGAGCCTGTCCGTTTAGAGCTTGAAAAGACCAATCCTTATAAATATCTAAGATAATTCGATATCAGGATGATTGAGTCCTTTCAATTACCGGAATCTTCTCCACTTTTCCTCATTTTCATGATAACTCCATGCATCTATTGCAAAACGAACTTTTTAGTTCACTATTTTTAGAAGTGTTATTTCAAATATCAAAGGCGAATTTGGTGGAATACTCCCTGATCCGGTAGTGCCATAAGCCAGGCCGGAAGGAATAAATAATCGACCTTTTTCCCCTTCATTAAAGTGAACCAGTCCCACTTGCCAGCCCGGGATTAGCTTAGATAGAATGAAAGTAGCGTCATTGTTAGAATCAAAGACCTTTCCATTCAAAAGGTATCCTTGGTAATTTATCCGGATGCTGGACGAGAGAGTCGGTTTGGTGGTGATGCTATCAACTTTGTCGTCAATGATATAATAAAGGCCTTCCGGAGTGGAGTCTGCAACGATATTATTCGCACTAAGGTAATTTCTTAGTTTAATCTTGTCTATTTCTAATTGTTGTGAAGCGGTGATCACTGTTTTTTCATTATCACAAGAAAAAAGAGACAATGTCAAAATAGTTATGAATGGTAAAAAGTAACGTATAGTTGTTTTGAAAAACATAGATATGAATATTTGATCTTAATGATTGTAAAGACGTAAGAAGAGGTACAATGGTTTATTCAACAGATTGTTTTTTTGTCAATCCTCGCTTTTCGCCAAGATGAATTAAAAAATTATATGCCGCGCTGAAATCATTTTCCAGATCACCTTCCAAAATTGCTTCTCTTATCTCATTTTTAAGCTCTCCGATCATAGGTCCGGACTTTAAGTCGAAGGTTTCCATGATCAGTTCACCGGAGACAGGCGGCTGCCAATTACGAATTTTATCTTTATCCTCAATTTCCTTGAGTTTAGCGCGTACCATTTCATAATTTTCAAGCAAACGCTTCACTTTTTTCTCGTTTTTGGACGTGATATCAGCTTCGCATAATATCATCAAGTCGTCGATGTCATCGCCCGCATCAAACAACAACCGACGAATAGCGCTGTCTGTAATGTCCTCCTTGGTCAGGCTTATGGGTCTGAGATGGTATCTCACCAATTTTTGTACGTATTTCATGTGATGATCTAATGGCAGTTTCAATCGCTTGAAAATACGATGAACCATGACAGCTCCCAGCGCTTCATGCCCATGAAATGTCCACCCTTGCTTATCATCATAACGCTTGGTCGCCGGTTTTGCTATATCATGCATGAGAGCAGCCCACCGCAACCATATTTTCTCTGTATTGCGGCATACATTGTCCAGCACCTGGAGAGTATGATAAAAATTGTCCTTATGCCCTTTTCCATCTTGATATTCGACCCCATGTAACTCCACCAATTCCGGAAGGAAATTATTCAACAATCCGGTATCAAACAAGAGTTCAATGCCTTTAGAAGGCTGACTACACGCCATGATTTTCTGAAATTCAGTCATGATGCGTTCTATGCTCACTATTTTAAGTCTATCTTTATTGGATGCAATGGCGGCGACTGTTTCAGGATGTATTTCAAAGTTTAATTGATTAGAAAAGCGAATAGCTCTGAGCATCCTGAGGGGGTCATCCGAGAAAGTCTTATCCGGATCGAGCGGTGTTTTGATTAACTTATCTTCCAGATGTTCCATCCCACCAAATGGATCTAACAATTCACCGTAAGTATCTTCATTGAGACTGATCGCGAGGGCATTGATAGTAAAATCACGTCTCAATTGATCGTCATATAGTGTACCCGCTATGACGGATGGCTTCCTGCTATCTTTGCTGTAAGATTCTTTCCTGGCTCCGACAAATTCGAGTTGAACCTCTTTATATTTTATTGCTGCTGTTCCAAAGTTTTTATACACAACGACCGGAATATCATTACCCAAAAGCTTATTAACATATTCCGCTAATGCAATACCATCTCCCACGCATACAATATCAATATCAGTCGATGGTCGTCCAAGAACCTTATCCCTGACGTAACCACCTACCAAATAGGTCTGAATATCGATATCTCTGGCAGCTTTTGCCAGAATTTTATAAATAAATTCTTCTGTCTGAGTACTGTTCAATAGTAAAAACATCCATCTATCATTTAAACATAAAGTTCTTGTCCGGTATAAAATTCACGCATACTTTCTGTAATATCGACTACTTCGTCAAACGATTCTGCTTGGACGAGACGAGATCTGAATTGTTTCACTTCGCGATATCCCCGGAAATAATTGGTATAATGTCGTCGCATCTCACATATACCCAACCTCAGGCCTTTCCATTGAATAGAGCGCTGCAAATGTGTCAACACGGCATCAATTCTGTCTTCTAAGGTAGGTGGTGGAAGCAATGTCCCATCCAAAAGAAACTGTTTTACTTCTCTGAATATCCATGGATTGCCAATGCTGGCTCTTCCTATCATAATGCCATCCACGCCATATCGCTCTTTATAAAGCTTTGCCTTCTGTGGCGAATCGATGTCACCATTCCCAAAAATAGGGATGTGTATCCTGGGGTTTTCTTTCACTTTGGCAATCAATGTCCAGTCTGCCTCACCGGTGTACATTTGTTTTCTGGTACGCCCATGAATAGAAAGCGCTTTGATACCGATATCCTGGAGTCTTTCGGCTACTGTAGTGATGTTTTTTGAATCTTCATCCCAGCCAAGGCGTGTCTTAACCGTCACCGGCAATGAAGTTGCTTCAACTACTGCCTTTGTAAGAGATACCATCCTGTCAATATCCTGAAGAATGCCAGCTCCCGCCATCTTGCATACCACCTTTTTAACCGGACAGCCATAGTTGATGTCGAGGACTTCGGGTTTTGTTCGTTCGATAATTTCTGCAGCCTGAACCATAGAATCCCGGTCAGATCCAAAAATCTGTATGCCTACCGGACGCTCTTCATCCGAAATATCTAACTTTTGAATACTTTTGTCTGCATTGCGAATGAGGCCTTCGACTGAAATAAATTCGGTATATAGCATGTCACAGCCCTGGCTTTTACACAACGCCCTGAAGGGAGGATCACTCACATCTTCCATAGGAGCAAGGAGGAGTGGGAATTCACCTAATTCAACATCACCAATTTTTACCATCTACTTGTGCGACTTGTGCGGCAAAAATACAATTTTCAAAGGAGAAATGAAGGAAGTTGTGGAAAAAGCATCTAAATTAGATTAACACTTACCTCTAATAATGGCTAATAAACAGTGTAATGAAATATCGTTATAAGTAAAAATCGCTTCACAAGAGCAACGTTGAGTGATAATAAGATTGAACGCATATTCCTCTAAAAGGCTAAGTGCTGTGATTTAATATGAATTACATCTAACTAGATCACAACAAAATGAATATCTATAGCATGCAAATTATTTCTTAGGGCACTATTTAAAGTTAGGGATACATTTCTCAAAGACAATATTATTGCCTTTATGTGGAATTCGAGTTTAATTGTAAGACAAACTTTACATTTCAAATGAATATAAATCTCCCTAAATATTTACCATATAATAATTTGCAAACTTTGATTTAACTAATTTATAGTTTTTTATTAATCATATTTGTTAAATTTAAATTTTAAATGTATCTTTGGAATAGATACTATTGCAGATAAAGAGAAGTCGCTTCAGTTTCAAATAGCAAAACAAGAATAAGGAAGTTGTGATGTCTTTTAAAAAAGAGATAGAAAGCCATGTACAAACCTTACAAAATAAAAATTAAATTCAATTTATTCAATCTTAAAATGTAAAAAATGGATGCACAAAAAGTTGACATGTTTTTAATGAGTAACAGCAAATTCTTCGAAAGTTACCAAATGAGTGCAATCAGGGAAAGGTTATTGGCTATGGACGACTCCAGATGGGCAGCATTAACTACTGTTCAGTTTAAAGACCCTACCACTTCGATAATTGTATCCATCCTTGCCGGATCACTGGGTATAGATCGCTTTATAATAGGAGATACAGGAATGGGAATCGGCAAGTTGTTGACATGCGGTGGATTTGGAATCTGGACCATAATAGACTGGTTTATGATACAGAATGCTACCAGAGAAAAGAATATGGATAAAATCTTGCAAATTATGTATTAATGTCGTTAGGCAAGATTAAGCTATACTATTTAATACTTATAGCGTGTTTAGCCGGATATGTTTGGCTTTACATCAGTTATACATGGGCAACATACGGAAATAATCATATAGGAGTATGTCTAATAAAGCATGTAACCAATGTACCTTGCCCCTCTTGTGGTACAACAAGATCGGTTATTTCATTGTCTCATGGAAACTTCATTGAAGCTTTGTCAATTAATCCATTGGGATATGTTATAGGTTTAATAATGACCATTAGTCCTCTTTGGATTATAATGGACATTTTTTTACGGAAAGATACTTTTTATAATGCTTATCAAAGGATGGAAGCTTTATTCAAAAGACCGATGGTAATCGCAGTCTTTAGTATAACCATTCTAATTAATTGGGTTTGGAATATCATGAAAGGATTATGATACTAAGAAAGGAGTTTAACTATATACCGGATGAACATGAGGCAGAATCGGCTTCGAGCAGTTATTTGATGTCATTAATTGCAATAATAGCGGGTCTTCCATTACCAATAGTTAATTTAATTGCAACATTATTCTTTTTTATTGCAAATAGAAAATCAACTTTCTTCGTACGGTGGCATTGTATTCAAGCATTATTGTCCCAACTTTCCATGTTTTGCATCAATAGTTGTGGGTTTTGGTGGACCGTTTCAATCATCTTTTATGACGAACAATTCACCAACAAATACATTGCCTACATCCTTGTCGCCATCATATTCAATCTTTCAGAATTTATTGCCACAATATATACTGCCATACAAACCAGAAAAGGAATTCATGTAGAATGGTGGTTTTACGGACCATTGACTAATTTAATTTGCAAAGCAGACAGATGAAAAAAATTATCTTTCAAGGAGGTTTAATTTTACTCCTATTTTTTGGGATGTGGACAACTTTTGCACAAATAGATTGGCTGAAAATCTTTAGAGTTAAGCAGATTTCCTATAAGACAGAACAAAAATTGGGAGATTTCTTTTGGGATATTTTCAAAAAATCTGAGGTTGAAAATCATGATAGTTTTGTCATCAATAAAGTCGATAGTATCACAAACCGAATATGCAAAGACAACCACATTGAGCGCAAGAAAATCAAGCTTCATATTCTCAACAATGAAATAGTGAATGCTTTTGCATTACCGGATGGGCATCTAATCGTGTATAGTGGATTGATATCCGCTTGTGAAAATCCGGAGGAATTGGCAGGTGTACTTTGTCACGAAATAGCCCATATTGAGGAGCAACACGTCATGAAGAAGTTGGTAAAAGAAATAGGTCTCTCCGTTGTGATATCAATTTCAACCGGTAATGCAGGCGGCGAAATAATCAAAGAAGCAACAAAAACGATTACTTCTTCTTCGTTTGATAGAAAATTAGAAAAAGAAGCAGATATTAAAGCAGTTGATTACTTAATTCAAGCAAAAATCAATCCTAAGCATTTTGCCAATTTCCTTTTCAAATTATCTATGGAGGAGCCAAATGCTATAAAATACCTTTCATGGATTAATACTCACCCCGACTCAGAAGAAAGGGCAGAATATATCATCAACCATTCCAAAACAACAAAAAGTACCTTTAAGCCTATTTTATCCCCATCGTCATGGCAACAGGTGCATAAAATCTTGGATCAAACGCTACAGATCGGAGACTAAGATAATTTGATTTCACAATGCCCATATCAAAGCCTTGACCTTAGTAGCCCGAAAAATAGTATTATGCTTCTCCTTCTTTTCGTCCGAATACTTCCAGATCAGGTTGTCCGGTCTATCCTTTTGCAGAATCAGAGATAACTGACGGGTGTAGGTATTGATATCCTTAGTGTTGGAGCCCGCATACCACAACTTTATCTCTTTCTTAGGTAAATTAGTCAACATGTCCTTTGCATTGTCAACTAAACTATGTTTATTCCACCACAACGATGGGTCAAAGGCGATATACGTATCAAACATTTCAGTACGTGTCATACAGGTTTCTAACACAAAAAGTCCGGCTAAAGATTCACCTATGATAGCGCGATGACTATTGGTTCTGTATCGTTGGTTTATTTCAGGAAAGAGCTCAAATTGAATAAAATCTCCAAATGCCTTAGAACCGCCCACTATAGGGGCAATCTTCTTATCGGCTTCCACTTCTGTCGGCCCTGTCAGGTCTCTTCTTCGTTGAGTATTTTCAATTCCCACCAAAATATAGGGAGGAATTTCACCTTTGGCTATCAATTCGGATAATGTGTTGGCAAGATGTGGAAAATCTTCACGAACACCACCATCAGCCATATACAATACCGGGAAAGTGCCGAATCCTGCTTTATATTGAGGTGGTGTCCATACATTGATTACTCTCTTTTCATTCAGCTTTACCGAGATTATTGACAGGCTATCGTGTACCGGAACAACATCATTGTATGTTGGAAGCGTTTTACATCCTACAAACATTGAAAGTATTATATAAAGTAAAAAAACAACAAGATATCTTTGCATAAATATTTCTTTTACAGCTTTAGGATTTGGGAATTTCTTTTAAAATATTCAGTAAAAAACCCCAGAATTTCTGTACGGAGCTTATACTCACTCTTTCATCGGGCGAATGTGCCCCATATATAGTAGGACCAAAAGAAACCATCTCCATCTCCGGATAATGAGCTCCGATTATGCCACACTCCAGTCCGGCATGACAAGCCACCACCTTTGGTGATTCACCAAATGATTGGGTATAAATACGTTCCATTAAGCTCACGATTGAGGAGTGTGGATTGGGTTGCCAGCCCGGATAGGATCCGGAAAACGATACATCCATCCCCGCCATATTAAATACCGCTTGTAACTGTAATGCTACATCCTGTTTGGTAGAGTCCACCGATGACCGTGTCAGACACATGATTTCCAGCTTACCTTCCTCAAGTATAACACGAGCAATATTGTTGGAAGCTTCTACAAGGTCTTTCACGTCGGGACTCATGCGATACACACCATTATGGGCTGCCTTCATAGCTCTGACAAGATCCTTAGAATGTTCGACTGACAATCCTTTTCCGGATAAGGGAGTCTCATTGATAATTATTTCCAGGCTTTTCTCTATACTCTTAAACTCATTTAAAATAGAAGCTTTAACCTTCTCCACTTCATTCAAAAATAAGGAAGAATCAACAACCACAACTTGAGCTTTAGCCTCTCTGGGAATAGCATTTCTGAGGCTTCCACCATCCAATGAAAGAAGCTGTATATCATATTGAAGTCCGACCATCAAGAGTCTTGCCATTATTACATTGGCATTGCCTCGCCCTAAATGAATGTCCATCCCGGAGTGTCCACCCTGAAGTCCTCTTATGATAATATTAAATCCATTGCCCTGAAGGCGCTCTGTGTTATATTCACGTCGAGCGGTGACATCCATTCCTCCTGCACATCCTATGTCTATTTCATCATCTTCCTCCGTATCCAGATTGAGCAAAATCTGCCCTTTCAGGAAATTAGGTTTCAGTCCAAATGCTCCCGTCATACCGGTCTCTTCATCAATTGTAAACAATGCCTCCAGTGCCGGATGCGGTATAGAATCACTTTCCAAAACAGACATAATGGAAGCCACACCAATACCATTATCAGCGCCTAAGGTCGTACCGTCTGCTTTTACCCAATCTCCATCAACGAGCATCCTGATACCCTGGGTATCGAAATCAAAATCGGTATCATTATTTTTCTGACAGACCATATCCAGATGCGATTGTAAAACAACTGTCTTGTGATCTTCCATCCCTTTGGTAGCGGGTTTTCTTATGAGTACATTTCCGGTCTCATCAATTGTTGTTTCCAAAGCCAGAGACTCCCCAAACCGGCGGATAAATTCGATGACTTTGCCTTCCTTTTTAGAAGGTCGTGGCACAGAATTGAGGGCTGAAAAGTTTTTCCACACGGCATTTGGCTGAAGGTTGGTAATATCCATACTATATTTTTTATATGTACTACAAAATTGCTTTAGCTGTTGAGTATTTTATTGATTAAAATGTAAAATTATTTTCCCGGTAAATTCTCTTGATTCCATAAGTTGATGAGCCTCCACCACTTTTTCCATCGGAAAGGAATAGCGCACCACGTTCTGAAATTGTGGGCTTTCAATAAGTGGATAAGCGTTTTGGACAATATTCTCCGCTAACTCCTTCTTAAACGAATAACTCCGATTGCGCAAAGTGCTTCCGGTTATATGTAGCCTTTTCTGCATGACTTTCATTATATTCAATGATGGATGGTTGCCATTCATTGCATTGATGTATATAAGGCGACCCTCTGTGCGAAGTAAGTTGAGATTGACATCGAGGTATTCACCTCCAACACTATCCAACACAACATCCATTGAATTTTCGCCCAATACCTCTATTTGACCGGCCTCATCTTGTCTCACCACTCGAATAGCACCTAAAGATAAGCAGTATTGTTCTTTTTCGATTGTACTTGCCATTGTATATGCTTTTGATCCAAATAGATTTACAAGTTGGATTGCCATGGAGCCTATTCCTCCCGATCCACCATAAATAAATACATCTTCGCCTAGCTTGAGTTTACCACGTTGAAAAATATTATGCCATACTGTAAATAATGTCTCAGGCAAAGCAGCTGCTGCTTCACACGAAAAACCAGAAGGTAGTGGAAGACAACTTCCTGCGTCCACTGCAACATACTCTGCATAGCCACCTCCGGGCACCAGTGCACATACTTGTTGTCCGACATATTGATACTTCACATTTATGCCTGTCTTTTCAATGGTGCCGGCAACCTCAAGGCCCGGAATATCCTGGACAATACCGTGTGGAGCGGGATAACGACCTTTACGTTGAAATATGTCAGGTCTGTTAATGCCGGCTGCCACCACCTTAATCAGCACTTCATTCTCATTGACACAAGGAATTGGACGTTCTTCAATATGTAGAACTGTTGCATCACCCGGAACATTATACACAATAGCTTTCATGGCAATTTCACAAAAAAGTGGTGCTAAATGTAATAAAAATAAATCACTCTACCCATAAAACATTTAGCAAAGAAGTCAAAACGCTGCATTTAACTATAAAAGTTGGTAATAATGAATAAACCCCAATACCTATTAAAGGCAAAAATATTTAAGGTCGAAACATTAAAAATTTTTAAATCCTAAAATTAATAACATGACTATATTTTACACCCTTGTATTGTATAAAATGAATCTTTGATATGTTAAAATATCGAAATTATTTCCTTATAAATGAATGTTTTATGTAACTTTACGTATTTCCATGTCATACCCATATATAATTTCATAGTTAAGCTTCAACCTTTATCATATTGAATTGGTAACTTATATTTAAATAGAACTATTGCAGCGGTTTATAATTTTTGGAACGGTTATTGTATGTATAGTTATGATTTGTAATATGTTTTCTTGAAAAAAAGATAAAATATTGAAATTTATTGTTTTATAGTATTGATAATCAACGATATGTTTCTTGTTTATTTTTCAAAAAGGCATTTCAACTAAATTAAAAATCAAACAATGAAGGAATTCTACACGACATTTAATGTATTGAAGCGAACTTTTTTTATCGTAATTTTTACTTTTTGCATTTTTCAATTATTCGGTAATGGTCCTATAGTACCACAGAAAAAAGCAGATTTGACAATTGAGATACACAAGTTAGATATCAGTTGTTATGGTGAGCTAGACGGTAAAGCATGGGTCACGGCATCCGGTGGCACACCACCCTATACGTATTTATGGAGCGACGGTAATATAACTGATACGGTGACCAACTTAGCAAGCAACACATATACGATCAATGTAGAGGATGCAGCCGGCAATAAAGTTGTAGGGGAAGTATATATCGCCGAACCCCCATTATTGTTTGCTACAGTTCTTCTTTCAGACCCTATCTTGAATTGTTCTGTTCCTCAATTAACAGCGACAATTCAGCCTCATGGGGGCACACAGCCGTACACCTATGCATGGAACTATCCTTACGGCGTCATTGACACCGGTCAAACAGTCAACATAAATCAGCCATACAACTATGTTTTCACTGTGACGGATAAAAGAGGATGTACCTATGTCAACGATACAACAATTGGAGCTGAAAACATCCCGGTCATTAATCTTAGTTTGATAGATACGGTCAGCTGTAATGGCAAGCATGATGGAAGTGCCTCTTCTTTAGTGTTTGGTGGCATAGAACCCTATTTTTATCTATGGTCCAATGGTTCAAGCAATGATACACTGAGCAACGTCGGTTCGGGGTCTTTTTCCCTCACTGTTACGGATGCTGCAGGGTGTACCGGTCAAGCTTATGTATTTATTCCTCAACCGGCATCATTAAGTCTCGATATGACAGGCTACGATGTAACTTGCTACGGGCAAAGCACCGGAGCAATATTTACATTTACCGGAGGAGGAACACCCAATTACCAATACCTTTGGAGCAACGGAGCAACTATACCTCAGCTAAGCAATTTAGATGCCGGAGTCTATAATCTAACTGTTACGGATGCACATGGATGTACCAAATCCGGAGGCGTCACCATAAAAGAAGGAAATCCGATTACAATCAATACTACGGCTACACCTGTCTCTTGTTATGGAGGAAATAACGGACGGGCTACAGCCTTTGCCTTTGGTGGCAAAGGTTCACTCCAATACAACTGGTCTAATGGTGTCATGGGCGCACAGAACAACAACTTAAAAGCAGGTAGCTACTGGATTTATATTACCGATGCCAATAATTGTGTCGAATCCAAATTAGTCGAAATAACACAGCCGCCGGCAATAGTCCTCAACATGAGTAGTACACCCGAAGTCTTAGGGGGCGTGGATGGAACAGCCTCCGTTATTCCTACTGGCGGCACACCGGGATATACCTATAAGTGGAACACTGGAAGCACAGAATCGCATATTGAAGACTTAGTAGCCGGAATTTATTATGTTACTGTAACAGATAAAAATGGTTGTATAAAATCAGATTCAGTCTATGTCGATGCAAGTAATTGTGCCTTCGCAGCCACACTAATAACCATAAAACCGACTTGCTTCGGTGGAACAGATGGTGCCATATTCCCTCAGATTACACTGCCCGGGGCAGAACCTTATTATTATCAATGGTCTAACAATTCTACCGATGTAGTGCTGGACTCCATCGGTGCGGGTACTTATGCAGTAACTATTTCAGACAATGCCAATTGTTTTATACGCCTTTCTACTACTATTGTCAATCCGGATAGGATGAATGTCGATTACATCGTAACTCAGCCCACCGGCCCGGACCAACCAACAGGCTCGATAAAACTGTTTATCAATGGTGGAAGTCCGCCATATAAAGCAATATACAATGGAGCAACATTTCCGGGCGGCAATGAGATAACAGTTGGCGATATTCCATCGGGATATCAACAAATCGAAGTAAAAGATGCTAAAGGTTGTACATTCCCGATTGAATTTCAAATAGACCAATTTGACTGTCAGATAACGGCTTCCGTTGTTGTCACAGATGAACCGGATTGCTACGGCGATAAAACGGGTAGCATGTGTGTCATGTATGACAATAACTTCGGCAACGTAACCATCGAATGGTCTAATGGCGCTAAAACAAGCTGTATTAATAGCCTTAAAGCTGGTAACTATACCGTCGCATTACGAGATACATTGGGCTGTACTGTTGTTGCGGGAGGAGAAATTACTGAACCAAATCCAATATCATTAGATAACATCAAAATCGTTCTTGGAACAAATTCACTTGACGGATCAATTTCTCTATATGTTATCGGCGGAACACCACCTTTCCAATATACTTGGACAAAAAATGGCGAATACTTTGCCAACACAAGAGATATATATCAGTTGAATGGAGGTTTATATCAATTACATGTTGTTGATTCAAAGGGTTGTGAAACTACCTTTGAAGCGTTTAAAATCACACCTACCAGCACAACATTGACCATTGCCTCAAACATCAAAGTATATCCAAATCCGGTCAAAGACTATTTAATACTTGAAAATAAAAGTGGCTCGGAGGTCATGCAAATACAGTGTTTTGACTTAAATGGAGAAAAAAGAATCCTTTCTATTGAACCTTTTGAAGAAAATACTCGCTTAAATCTTAGAGGGATTTCCACCGGACCGTTATTCTTAAATGTCGTAACTCGTGATGGGTCATATAACATCAAGTTGATAAAAGTTGATTAATTCTATGCTTGAACAATATGTACAGAGGCTAACCTTAACGGTGGCCTCTTTTTTGTTTGTAAGGTTATCAGGTCCTGAAATGCCGTTTAGACGAATTATAATATAATAAAATAGACCAAATCATTTTAATGTTATCCAATCGAAATAACGCTGATACTTTTTAATAGACCAATATGTTTTTCCATTAATTGGTCTAAAGTAAAAGTCAAACCGGTATTAGGATTATATTTCTTAAAGAAACTATTGTACCGATAAAATGAATTCGAGGTAAAAAAGGTTTTTTTAATATTGCAAAAGCAAAATAGCTCTACTGAATGAGTACTGCTTTGCCATAAATAGTTCTTTCTTTGCCCCTTGCTTCAACAATGTCCACTCTCACTGAATAAACTCCCCTTTCCATTGTATCTCCTTTTCCGTTTTTACCATCCCAACGATCATTAAAGTTGTCTGTCGTAAAAACATTATTGCCCCACCGATCATAAATTCTCATTTTATATTGTTTAATACCAAAAGGAACACCAATCGGACCATAAGAATCGTTTCCTGCGGACGAGCCGGGATATAATGCATTTGGTAAAAAAAGCGTGTATTTAGGGGCGACATCTACTCTGACAATCAACGAATCCACACACCCGTTTTCATGCGTCACAATCTGTAGCATCTGATACACGCCGGTATCAGGATAGGTATAAATAGGATTGCGGTCCGAACTAAAATCACCGTTTCCGAAATCATAGAACCAGTAACTACCATATTTACTCGCATCGCTAAAGGTTAAGGTTGGCTCCAAGTTAGATGGAGATGCCGGCTGGAAAGTGAATCCTGCCACCGGAGATTGTTTTACTGTTATTGTATTATTAAACTCTTCTGAAGTGGCACAACCAAAAACATTCGTTACTGTCACCTTGACTGAATAAACTCCGGGATCCTCATAGATATGCAATGGAGTCAATCCGGTACCACTTTCACCATCGCCAAATTCCCATTCAACCTTATATTGATCCGTAATAAAACTATTGGGTTTTTTAAAAATATAGGTAAAAGGTTCACAACCAACTACACTCCCCGGATCCACCAATTCATCTCTTGGTATCGGAAAAAAAGGAACCCGCTTGGTAATGCTGTCCATACATTGATTCTGGTCGGTGACTATCACCATCATATCATAAAAATCCGGTTTCAGGACATCATAAGTCGCATCAAATGAAGTAGAAAACACAACATTATTGGCCTCCCACTGGCTGCTCGTGATAGGTCCGGCATCACTCACACTTTGGTTGGTAAATTGAATAGCTTTACCATAACACGTATCATAATCGAAAGTAAAGTCTGCCCTTATATCCGGAAATACATTAACCTTTATAGATGCAGAATCAGAACAAGGTTGACCCGGGTTTAAATACAATTTCCCCACATATAACCCCAAGTCGCTGGTATTCAACAAATAATCTTTAACTGCGCCTATCTGCTTGATGCCATTGTGGTTAAAAACCCAACTTATCTCAAAAATATCCTTGGTTACCTCACCGGCAAAAGAAACCTTCAACTCATCATCACCACATAGCTTGATATCCAGATTTTTTCCCTTCAAGCCGGCAGCTTCGATTTGCGCATCAACAGTCTTACTGCATGAGGTAACATTAAACTGAAAGTCCCGCCTTGTTTCTGACAATAGTATTCCATTACGGTATTCTCTGATTCTAATTCCAACAACAAATTGGCCTGTTGTAGTCGGTGTTCCAGAAAGTCGACCTGTCACAGAGTTGATAACCAGAGGATTGGGTCCTCCCAATGGGTTAAGAATAGAAAAGGGATTGCGAAATGTAACTTCATCAAATGGCGGTGGACAATCCGGCTGAGGCGCTACAACAAGACAACCATTGACTCCGGTATCATCATTTCCGCCTCCTTCAAAGGGTGCGCATAGGCTATACACTAAAGAATCCCCATCTTTGTCAAATGCTGAATGGTCAAATTCAATGGGAAAGTTGGCACATATAGCTATTGGAGGAAAAAGGCTAAATTGAGGGCTTGAATTTTGATTGTTTTGCGCAGCAGGTGTAATCTCCACCATAAACGTTGCTCCCGTATCTCCCGGCCTAACAATATTAGATATCGTGTTGTTTCTACAGCACCTTTGATATACGATAAAATAACTCTGAGTACTTACCGGAAGAGATAACGTTGTTGTGTAAACTCCTTCTTCTACACATACATCCTTCGGCACTACTAAACATTTATTCGTAACGTCAGCGCTTATTTTCCCTACTATCGGAACACCAAAATCAAACTCCCTTAAAGGACTTTTACTGTTTCCTAAATAAATAGTACCCAAAGCTCCTATTTCATTTAATAAGCCATCAAAATTTGCCTTATTCGCCTCCGGCTTACAGTCCCGATACATTTTCATAATAATACGGTAGGTGTTGGTGTTGCCTTGATTGCCTACAAACTCATAATACATCACACCACCAATAATGTGCTTCCCTTCCACATTAAAAGCAAAGCATAATAACAATAGAACAATGAAGTTGATGTATTTTGTCGGTTTACTATTCACGTTACCTTAAATTATTATTGGAATCAACTAACAAAGCGTCAAAAATATATAAAATTCTCAAATTATTGATTTGTAATCATATCCTAAAGGCTAACGCTTTAAACCAATGACTTGTTTTATTCAAACTTTAGCCTGCCGATTCAATGGATTTAACCCAAATAAAATCCACAATAAATCCTATTATAATTTTGAATTAATCAACTTATTTCTTCATTTAATTGGCAAAAAATAATTATTTTCAAAATATATTTGGCTTTTTAGCAAAATAATAAAATGTTTGTCTATATTTAAAGGTATTTAATCGTTTTCACCTTTTACAGAAACAATTGGTTAAGTATGGCGACATGCACTCATAATCAGACTACTATAAACTAAAGCCAACACATATATCATGGAAATAGCTGTTTTAAAAGAATCAAAACCGGGAGAAAACCGGGTCGCTCTTACTCCTGACGTGGTAAAAACACTGGTAAAAAAAGGCTACCGAATTTCTATAGAATCAGGTGCCGGTGATGGCTCATATTTTTCAGATATAGATTATACGTCGGCAGGAGCGGAGATAAAAGTCGGAAAACAGACAGCGTGCAAAGCCGATGTTATTTTAAAAATCAATGCGCCCACTCACGAGGAAGTAAGCTATATGAATGAAAAATGTTGTGTAATATCGCTTCTGTATGGCTATACACAACCGGATTTGTTAGATGCATTCAACCACAAGTCCATAACGGCTTTTGGCATGGATGCTATACCCAGAATATCTCGTGCTCAAAAAATGGATGCCCTTAGTTCACAAGCCAATTTAGCCGGCTACAAAGCAGTAATTGTGGGGAGCAATGCCATGAGTAAAATCTTTCCACTCCTCATGACGGCTGCCGGAACTATTACTCCGGCTAAGGTTTTAATCTTTGGCGCCGGTGTTGCCGGATTGCAAGCGGTAGCCACTGCTAGAAGATTGGGCGCGGTAGTGGAAGTGACGGATGTGAGGGCTGAAACAAAAGAGCAGGTTGAATCTCTCGGTGGCAAATTCCTATCCGTAGAATCCACTGCCACCAACATTACATCAGGTGGTTATGCCGTAGATGTTTCATCCGAATTTCTACAAAAACAAAAACAGTTAATCGAAAGCAGAATCAAAGAGGCCGACTTAGTCATCACCACTGCACTTATAATTGGTAAAAAATCTCCTTTGCTCATCCCTAAAGAAATGGTCGAAACAATGAAAAA
Source organism: uncultured Saprospiraceae bacterium (assembly GCA_934699305.1). Taxonomy (GTDB): domain Bacteria; phylum Bacteroidota; class Bacteroidia; order Chitinophagales; family Saprospiraceae; genus Parvibacillus. The sequence continues at coordinate 42,003 of CAKUWM010000001.1, forward strand.
AGGAGCCGTCATCGTAGATATGGCAGTAGAATGGGGCGGCAACTGTGAGTTATCTGTGGCAAATCAAACAAAAGTCCATCAAGGTATAACCATTATCGGAGAACCAAATCTACCATCTCTCCTGCCGACGAATGCCAGTCAACTCTATGCCGTCAATATCAGTACTTTATTACAGCACATTTCAACTCCTGAGCAATTAAACATTGACAGGGAGGAAGAAATTACCAATGGCTGCCTAATAACACACAATGGCAACACTGTACACGCATTCACCAATCAGATCCTCAATAAAAACCAAGAATAAAATCATTATCATGGATATCAATACACTAATTCCACTACTTTATATACTGGCGCTGGGCACTTTTCTCGGCTTTGAACTAATATCCAAAGTACCGCCCACCCTACACACACCATTAATGTCCGCCTCCAATGCTATTTCAGGTATAACTATTGTCGGTGCCATCATAGCGTGTAACGAAATGGGATATACTACCTTGAGCAAATGGCTTGGCATGGGAGCTCTTATCCTTGCCACCATCAATGTGGTAGGTGGATATGCTGTTTCTGACCGGATGTTAAAAATGTTTAAAAAGAAATAAACACCAGAGATAATCATGAATATTTACCTACATATTCTTTATTTATTGGCTTCTATCTTATTTATAGTCGGCATAAAGATGCTAAATAAGACCAAAAGCGCCAGACAAGGCAATCTAATTTCTTCCATTGGGATGTTGCTTGCTATCGCGGCGACTGTATTGCAGGTTGAGACTGTCTCATTTATCGACATTTTCGTCTGCATTTTAATTGGGTCAGCAATAGGGTTGATTATAGCTTATCGGATTCAGATGACTCAAATGCCGGAAATGGTGGCTGTATTCAATGGTTTCGGAGGTTTGGCATCACTTGGTGTGAGCTTATCGGACTATTGGTTACACAATCAGATTATGGCCATCGACATGAGCAACATTACTGTTATATCGATTATTCTGAGTATTTTTATCGGTGGTATTACCTTCACGGGCTCGATGGTAGCATTTTTAAAACTCAATGGCTCCATATCCGGTAGAGCCATCGTTTTCAAGGGTCAGCATGGTTTTAACTTAGTATTATTGATTGTTGCCGTTCTCCTCTCAGTGTTAATCGTAGTCTATCTTTCCCAATCGGAGTATATACTTTTATTGGTTTTACTATCCCTTTTGCTTGGTATCCTTGTAGTGATACCCATTGGCGGTGCCGATATGCCGGTCGTCATCTCATTACTCAATTCTTATTCAGGTATGGCGGCGTGCGCCACAGGCTTTGTTTTGGGCAATTATGTACTAATCATTGCGGGTGCACTCGTAGGTTCATCCGGAATTGTTTTGACAGAAATCATGTGTAAAGCGATGAACAGGTCTTTGATGAGTGTATTATTAGGAGGCTTTGGTCAGGTTAGCTCATCTGTACAATTAGAGTCAAAAGATATATTGGTTAAAGAAGTTGGTATTGAAGAAGCGGCGCAGATTTTTGATTCCGTATCATCATTGATAATCGTACCCGGTTATGGTATGGCTGTAGCCCAAGCCCAACATGCCATTCGGGAATTATATGAAATATGTGAAAAAAAAGGAGTATTGGTGCGCTTTGCCATCCACCCTGTTGCAGGAAGGATGCCCGGACACATGAATGTTTTATTAGCGGAGGCCAATATTCCTTATGACAAATTGGTAGAGATGGAAGTCATCAATGATGACTTTGCCAATACCGACCTGGTCTTTGTGGTCGGGGCCAATGATGTAGTCAATCCCGCTGCCAAAAACACACCCGAAAGTCCTATTTACGGCATGCCGGTATTAAATGTCGATCAGGCACGAACCGTCATTGTGTCTAAGCGAAGTATGAATCCCGGTTACGCCGGAATCGAAAATGAATTGTTCGGCGCTCAAAACTGCTTGATGCTTTTTGGCGATGCCAAGCAAACAATTACAAAGTTAACGATTGAACTAAAAGAAATCTAAACAGAAGAGAAGAAAGCAGCAATATTTTGATTACTTTCTAAAACGTCCCATTCCGGGCATGCCCATATTCCCCATCTTGCCGGTGGACATATTGTGCATCATGTTTTTCATCTGGTCAAACTGCTTGATAAACATGTTGATTTCGTGAATATCTTTACCTGCCCCTTTAGCGATGCGCCTTTTTCGGCCCGGATTGAGTATTTCCGGGTTGGCTCTTTCCTGCGGAGTCATGCTTTGAATGATGCATTCTACCTTACCAAAAGCCTTTTCATCGATATCCAAATTGGCCGTCATCTTACTCATTCCCGGAATCATATTGATAAGAGACTTGAGATCGCCCATCTTCTTAATCTGGTTAATTTGAGAAAGAAAGTCATTAAAGTCAAACTTATTTTTCTTGATTTTCTTTTCAATACGCGCTGCCTCCGCCTCATCGAAATCCTGCTGTGCACGCTCTACGAAAGAAACAATGTCACCCATTCCCAGGATACGCTGTGCCATTCTATCCGGGTAGAATACGTCCAAAGCATCCATCTTTTCTCCTGTCGAGATAAACTTAATAGGCTTCCCGACGGTATATTTGATAGAAAGTGCAGCTCCTCCGCGTGTATCACCATCTAACTTGGTAAGGACGACACCATCGAAGTTTAGTCTATCATTAAATGCTTTTGCTGTATTGACGGCATCCTGACCGGTCATAGAGTCCACAACAAAGAGAGTCTCTGCCGGATTAATCGCTTTCTTTATGGCTTCGATTTCCTTCATCATCTCCTCATCAACAGCCAAACGGCCGGCGGTATCAATGATTACGACGTCGAGTCCTTTCTCACGTGCATATTGAATGGCGTGATTGGCTATTTCAACGGGGTTTTTATTTTCCGGTTCCTTGTAAATTTCGACACCTACTTGTTCGCTCAATACGGTTAGCTGATCGATGGCGGCAGGTCGATATACGTCTGCAGCTGTCAGCAAGACCTTCTTGCTTCGTTTTGACTTTAAGTGAAGGGCGAGTTTTCCGGAAAACGTTGTCTTTCCCGAACCTTGAAGCCCTGAAATGAGGATTACAGCAGGATTGCCAGTCAACGAAATACCTTCTGAAGCTCCTCCCATCAGCTCTATGAGCTCATCCATGACGATCTTTACCATGAGTTCGCCCGGCTTAACAGCTTTCAAGACATTTTTCTCACCCATAGCCTCATCTTTCACCTTATCGGTAAATTCTTTGGCAATTTTATAGTTGACGTCAGCTGAAACTAAAGCTCGCCGTATTTCCTTGATAGATGTTGCAACATTGAGTTCGGTCAGCTTACCTTCACCTTTCAAAGATTTAAAGGCGCCTTCTAATTTTTCATTCAGACTTTCAAACATGTTGTGCTTTTAATTTTGAGGTGCAAATATAGTAATTTCTATTCGTCCATAATGCTCAATGATTTCAAAAATCCTAATCCCTTCCCATTCTTCAGATAGCAAATTGTTGCATTAGAACTAAAAATCTATCCACATGAAGTCCATAAAAACGATGATAACTAGTCAAACAAGCTTTTTTTCGAACTGTTTTTCCAACCTGCCTGACTTTCATAGTCCACATAATATATTTTTAAATCTGCCTGACTTTCATATTGAACGAAGTAAATATCTTTTTCTGCTTGATTTGAATACTTTGTAAAGAACCACTTGCCATTGTTTTTGCCGGCTTGACTCTCATACTTAACCTTATACACCTTCAGATCTGCCTGACTTTCATACTTTACTTCAAAAACCTTTACATCTGCCTGGCTTTCATAATCGACGGAATACACTTTCTGCGCATGAAGTGATATAAAGAAAAAGGAAAACAAATAAAAAAATAATGTCTTTTTCATTTTGTAACAACCATCAATATTTAAACTTTTGAACTATTTGATGCGCATTTATTGCTTATCCACTAAATTCCTTTTTACAAACCACTCTACCGCCAGCCGATATCCATCCAAGCCCAGTCCACTTATGACGCCCACACACTTAGAAGTTAAAAATGAATCGTGTCGAATACTTTCTCGCGCTGCCAGATTAGAAATATGTACCTCTATCACATCCGCATCTACAGCTGCCACGGCGTCAGCTATAGCAAGGGAGGTATGGGTATAGGCGCCGGCATTGAGAATTATTCCATCGACGACAAAGCCGACTTCTTGAATATCATTCACCAATTCTCCTTCAACATTGGACTGAAAGGTTACAATATCTATATCCGGATAAGCTTCTGCCAATGTATCCAAAAAATGATCCATCGTCATACCACCATAGATATGTTTTTCCCGTATGCCGACCAGGTTGAGATTGGGACCATTGATGATAGCTAAACGCATATCAATTGGCCATTTCAGAAAGGAACACAATACGCATCAATTCAATTTCCTCCCAAGTTATATCCAATTCTTTTAGTTTTTTGGATGCTTCCTCAAGGTTATCCGTTTCACTATTCATAAAATAATCAAATATGTCTTCTTTGACATATTCGTCTATGAGGTCTTCGGTATAATAGTTGAGGTCAAGCTTTGTCCCAGAAGTTACGATGCCGTATAGTTCTTGATAAAATTCATCCCGATCCATGTTGTTGGCGCGAGCGATATCTTCCAAAGGTATTTTTTTGTCGATACTTTGAATAATATTGACTTTTGCTTTGGACTTATTGGCCACTTGTTTGACCAGAAAGTCCATAGGACGTTCTATTTCGTTATCTTCGACATACTGAGCAATAACCTTTATGAAGGGTTGTCCATATCTTTCTGCTTTGCCCCTGCTCACTCCGGTTATTCCCGACATATCTTCCATTGATACCGGATATTGTGTAGCCATATCTTCTATGGATGGGTCGGTAAATATAACAAATGGAGGCACATTGTGTTTTTTGGCCTCTACTTTGCGCACGTCCTGAAGGAGTCTGACAAGATTCTCATCCAATGCCGCTGTCCCCCCCTTATCGTCTTCATCCGGTGTGGTATCTTCCGGAAATATCTGATTCAATGGAATCTTGATGGTTTCCGGATTTTTCATAAAGGCATGCCCTTGGTCTGATAATTTGATTAGCCCATAATTTTCGATGTCTTTGTAAACTAAGTTCCTCAACAACGCTTGTCTAAAAATGGAATTCCAGAAATTCTCATCAAAGTCTTTACCACTACCGAAAGAATCAAAATCAGTAAACTTAAACAACTTCAACTGCTGTGTTTCTTTGCCAACCAAAAAGTCCACTAATGTCTTGATGTGATAGCCTTCATTGAGCTCGACTGTCACTTCCAGAGCCAGAGCCATCTCCTCAGTTACATCTTTCAATTCCTTTGGATTACGGCAGTTGTCACACATCTTATGACAATCTTTATCATCAAACTCTTCTCCAAAATAGTGGAGTAGAAATTGTCTTCTACAAGCCGAACTCTCTGCATAAGCCTCCACTTCCTGCAACAACAACGCCCCCATTTCTCTTTCTGCCACAGGTTTATCGCGTAAAAACTTCTCAAGTTTTGTCAAGTCTTTGATGGAGAAATAGGCAATACAATTGCCATCCAGGCCATCTCTGCCCGCTCTACCGGTCTCTTGATAATAGTTTTCAATACTCTTAGGTATATCATAATGTATAACAAATCGTACATCAGGCTTGTCAATCCCCATTCCAAAGGCAATCGTAGCACATATTACCTGAACATTTTCCATGAGGAAGTCGTCTTGAGTGCGGGCACGGGACTTAGCGTCTAATCCGGCATGATATGGTGCTGCTTTAATGCCATTGACATTGAGTATTTCTGCCAGGTCTTCTGTCGTCTTTCTATTCTGAACATAGATAATGCCGGATATTTTTTTCTGTGTCTTGATAAATTGAAGCATACTCTTGATAGTCTGCTCTTTAGACACTTTAGGTCTAATTTCATAGAATAGATTATCCCTGTTAAAAGAAGACATAAATGTGTTTTCGTGATCCATGTCAAGGATTTTGACAATGTCCGATCTAACTTTAGGGGTTGCTGTTGCCGTCAAGGCGATCACCGGAATATGGTGTCCTATGGCGTCTATCATCGTCCGTATTCGTCGGTATTCCGGTCTGAAGTCATGTCCCCATTCAGAAATACAGTGCGCTTCATCTACGGCGACGAATGAAATATTGGAATTGTGAAAATAGTCTAAGTTCTCCTCTTTGGTAAGCGTCTCCGGTGCGATATATAACAGCTTGGTCTTGCCATCATCAATATCTTGTTTGACTTGCCTTATCTGACCTTTATTAAGAGAACTATTGAGAAAGTGAGCTATATTATCCTGACTACTATAACCTCTGATACTATCAACCTGATTTTTCATCAGAGCAATAAGTGGTGAAATGACAATAGCCGTGCCCTCCATCAATAGTGCCGGAAGTTGATAACATAGAGACTTACCTCCGCCAGTGGGCATAAGAACAAAGGTATCATTGCCTGCCATTAAACTTTCAATGATTTTTTTCTGCTGACCCTTAAACTTGTTAAAGCCAAAGTATTCTTGCAATGCAGAAGTTAAATGATCCTCTTTAACGTCCATAGTAATAAACGGATATGCTGTTATTTAATATTTAAAAATCTTTACAATCAGAACCTTGTCAACGCTGTCAGAAAAAGATAAAACATCCTAAACTTAGACATTTTCAATTTTTTTAACCCGTCGAAAGACCAAAAACTGTAAAATACTTTTTCAAAAGGATTACAAAACCAAGATAATACTTTTTTACCATTCGTTCCAACTTTTTTTGCAACATTTTATTATTTTATACACGTGATAAAATATTTTTTTGTCTTTGCGATTTATATTCGACTTTTCGGTATAAAGTATTGTTTGTGATTTGATTACAGG
>CAKUWM010000002.1 GCA_934699305.1 uncultured Saprospiraceae bacterium
TTATGCTGATTCCTTCCGTACATTTTATTTCGCTTGGGAATCTGGCAACGGTATATTTTTGATTTAAACCAATATATTGGGTATATTTTACCCCATTTACTGTAATTTCCTTTTTCTCAGTATAACTTCTTGGATCATTCTCATCTATGCATTCAAAACAAACTAATCTATTCTGTGTATAAACTTTGTTTCTGATTTTGTCTATTTCCAATGACAATTCATATTCAGCTACTTTGCCGGGGTCATCGATATTTATTCCCCAAACTCTCTCAACATGACCATTGTCATAATATTTAATACTTGTTAGCTTACTAAATTCTTCTACACTAAATTTCCTCAATGAATTGTTGATGATATAATTATCACACATTTCCAATGATTCTTTTTTGGGGACTTCATCTTCATTTTGATCCGCTAATACGGAAGCATCCATCCGTAAAATCCCATCATAATGTTCCAAGATGTAACTTATAGGCGAAGGTATTGAATTTACTGAAAAGGATTGTATCGTTTGTAGTGCTTCTTCATTGAGGTGCTCATTTACCTGAATCGGATTCCCATCGTCATCAAGTGCAGCAAAACTTATTAATATTTTTCCCTGCTCTTTGATATCATCTCTCGCCTCATTAATCCCGGATAACAGCATACGGGACAGGGTAATAACCATTACGGTTTTGTTCGTATGTTTTCCGGCCTCTGTCAGGATTGTCTTATTGATATCCCCTATATCATTAATGGCTTCTGCTTCGCTATACTGATTGCCTGAGCGAATATTGCCCGATGAGTCTATTCTGTCGATATAATCCTGTATTCCATCTATTTTTGCGGCATCTGCTTGTTTACTATTCTTTACAATATTCTTTTCTTTGAAGTACACCAAGACCTCCAGATTGTGTGTATTTGTCTTATTGTAATCGGTAACTAATTGGTTTACAGTTCCCAATACACCTGCATAATTATTTTGGATTATACTATTATCGAGGTCTTTCCTCTCTATATTAAGGACAACAGACTCATTATTTATATTATAAAGGACATATTTCTTCCTCGCTGATGTCTTATTCTCCTCCATCAACTGCTTGACCTGACTTGCAAGCTTACTATATGTACTGTCGGTATCTTTACCTCTTACACTATACTGTGCAACTAATTGTAAGGGTATTAATAATAATAAGATCAGTGTAACTCTTCTCATAATCGATAATAAAGTTTTAATAATGCGTTGTCAAATATTTCCTGCACCTCATCATTCAACTCCGGATGCTTTTCCATTGTGTTCAAATCCCAATTGTAGCGCTCGAAAATAGCTCGCAGTGGCTGAATGATATCTGCGCCTACCACTGTCAGTTTGAATGCAAACTCACGAACCCTGTTCTTGCCATCGGGATCACCGATCTCTGATTGAATCTTTCGGGTAATGGCGCAGACGGCATATCCCTTTCTCGCCGTTAAATAGTTGGTGTATTTCTGCGTCATTTCTGGATAGTCATTTGCCAGCTCATCTCTGGATATGGTAAAAGTCTTCACCCCCATGCCTTTTGTATCCAGTTCTGTCTGTAAGGGTGGAGCCTTATTGGGTCCTTTTATTAGACTGACATCTTCAAAAACAGCTGCCGATTGGTTATAATTTCCGGCTAAAATATCTTTTTGCACTTCACAGGTATCAAACTTATTGTGAACCAAGGTAATCACCAGATTAATATACATCAGCTCCCAGTCCCGCTTCTGCTGATTGAGCTCATCCAATAGGTTTTGCAACTTCTCCTTTAGCCCGTCATCGCTGGCATTGGCTATCAGGTCTTGTATAATCTGTATAGAGTCGATGAGCCAAGGGGGCAGGTTGTCTCCCAGTATATCGCGCATCTTGTTGATGCTGTCAAGGTTGCCTATTGCTCCGCCTAAGCCATCTGACATGCCTGATAGGCCATCCTGTATATCGTTGAGTCCATCTACTATGTCGTCATCAAGGATGTTCTGACCCACTCCTATGATGTGCATTTCGCCGGCAACCATTCGATGTTCGTCATTGATAGTAATATCTTTAAATACGACATTAACTCTTGCATACTTGAAGTATGGCACCTCCACGTGACCTTTACCACTAAAGATGCCGTTGCTACCCACCGCTTTCCGTATGATAACCCGCATATCGGATGCTATAACGGTGTCTCCTTCCATCAATACAGGCAATAACGTCGTAATCGGTTCGGGCATGCCTTTGTCAGAGCCACATTCAAACTCGGGTATCTGCACTGCCGGCCGTCGAAAATCAATGCGTATCGTATCGCTATATACCGTATCTGAGCCACACATACACCCGGTGCGCAGTACATAGTTTCGTCCCGAATATACCTCCCGCACGGTATCTACCAACGCAGCGTTGGTGCCTAATCGGAGCGTCTGATAGTGGTATGTATTATCCTTTTCGTCGAGCCACTCCGTGACGTAGCGGTCACAATAGTTAGCCATCTTCCATTGAAGGGAGATCCCTTCCGTGAGGCTATGCCCCCGATAGTCCTGTGGACCGACACATATTTGACTCTCATCGGGCGCCACAATAAATTCAACCATTGCCGACTTGCCCCGATTTTTAAAGATGGCAGGATAATTGACGGGAGATATCTGCACTTCGGCAAAGTAGGTCTCATCGAGCAACAATGGCGGGTCGGTCGGACTGAGGGCATACGACGTCGCCGCCGTCTTGATGCGGATATAGGGCGGTGTCTCCTGCATAATCACGCCCTGTGGCAACTGCTGCATGCCCGGCTGTCGACGATAGATGCGCAGCTCGTATTCCACCGGAAATATACCTATGTGTTGAGGCTGCCACGTGAATACCGCTTGCTGGAAGGCAGGAGGCTGATTGTCAAATAAGATTTGATTACTCAAGTCGGGCGGAAACAACAGCGGTGGCTCGTATTCCTGCAACAATGTCGGTGCACAGGCTGTATTGGATACCGGAAGACTCGTGATACGGTGGTAATCCAGGGCTTCAATACAGAAGTTATAAGGACCTTCCGGCAGCCGCATTCCCGACTTAATAAATTGCGTTCTGCTGATGCCTTCGATATCCAGATTGTTTACATCCAGGTAAGGCTTTATCGTTCCAAAATCCAATAACTTAACCTCGCCTGATAGGAGGCGGATAGGGGGCAGGACGGCTTCATTGCGTGTACGCAGCACTATACCCTGACCCTCTATGGTCAGCCGTAGGCGTACGTCAAATGACGGTCGGTTGAGGTCGGTCAACACTGCCGATGCCTGAATCACAGGGCTCAACGGGCTTTGTAGCTCAGCCAGCGATACGCCCACCGGTGGCACCACCTGACACGTTACCTGTACCGGATAGTTCTGTGATACCACTTGTGATGCGGATACAAGGAAATAGACAATACACACCAACATTGCCTTCATCGTGTGCGTTTTTCTATGTGATTCTTTTCTCATCTCTCTTCGTTTACTGGATTAATACGAACTTTCGTCTCCGGCACTTCAAATATCTCGGAATGGGTGCCATCCCGATAGAGGATTTTAAGGCGATAGGATGGGGTATAGGCCGCCCCTTTATATTTGTCTTCCCACATACCTGCCGCCCCTTCAATCGAGCGATATGTGCTATAGCCACCTTTTTCATTTGTTCTATAAAACTCGAGCATACAATCTTTTGCCTTTTCCGGCTGCCATTCAAAGCGTACAATTCCCATTGCCGTGTCTCTTAAGGCTTTGACCCCGGTCAACTTAGGTCGAAGCCCCATAAACATAACCTCTATCTCCCGGATTGGCGACCAGCGGGCATTATTGCTTTTATCCAAAGCTAAAATCTTATACTCATAATAATGCCCAAACTCCGCTGTGGTATCTATCAACACTGTGTCCTGCGCCATAATACCTATTTGTGAAAGCAAAGTAAAGCTCTTGGAAAGGGTATCCCGACGAAATAGTCTATGTCCGGAAAGGTCGTGACTACCGCCACCAATAGCTCGCAATAATACCGTGGCAGTATTCTTATATTGTTTTATTAATTTGATAAATGCCGGTGCTGGTGGTATGGTGTCCGGCTTTGTTATCGTTAATATCTCTGAAAAAGGGGAAATATTGCCACGCTGATCCAGAGCTACTACTTTGTAATAAATCTCTGCACTTAGATTATCCAACTTTATTGTGTCTATAAAAAAGGGCTTAGACATTATCTCTGCCGAACAAAGACTAAATTCGTCCGTCTTATTATTGGCAAAAAACACCCGATATCCCCATAGATCCTTCTCAGTATTGGCTTTCCACTTCAATCGAAGGATGCCCATCGTGTCAATCTTGCCTGTGAGGCCGGTGGGTATTGCAGGAGGTCGGGTATCCCACCGCTCAACGTCGAAGGGCGAAGACAGTGCCTCCTGTCCATTGATGGTATTGATGCGATAGCGGAAGCTTGCATAAGGTTCAGGTATAACAATCGCTACTGACCTCTTTTGTAGGTCTATGCCCTCAACAAAAGTTGTATAATGTCCATAAAGCGAATCTTTGCTGATGAGCAAATCAATAGATTTTACCTCCGGCAAATACTCCTCTTTAATCTCCCAGTTCAGTTCAGCCAAAGAATCATTCTTCATGGTCGTCAATAAGGGCACGACATAACCGGAATAAGGCTCTATTCCTGTGCATTCCACGACTGACCCGGGTGTTCCATAATCACCAAAATAGTCCATCCCCACGATACGGTATTCATACGTGACATGATTCTCCGGCAGGGAATCCTGCATCTTGTGTAGATACCTGCCATCACCATACTTAACCTCATAATAAGGATTGACGCTGATGATGGGCGAAGTGAAATACCATTGTTCCGTACCCTTCTTGCGACGCTGTGTATTAAATCCGAGATAATAGCCTTTACACGCTTTGGCATTCAAGGTAATGCCCACCGTCCTATTGCCACATTCGAGTGAAGGAGTAGGAGAGGCAATAGGTTTCTTCTTCCAGTCGTCCGTATGTATCTTAACAGAACCGATTATCTTAGGCTTCCTCCCTTTGATGCTGAGTAAATACCGCACTTCATAAGAACCGGCAGTTACGGTATCTTTCATCCCCTGTCCCAGCCATTGTCCTGCCGCACCATGAAAGAAGGATAAAAATGTCAAGATGGAATATCCCTCCTTTATCGTCAAGGGCTGTTCCGGATCTGTCATGATGCTATTTATCTCTTGCAAATAGTAATTGGTATCTGCCTTCGCCATCCCCTCCAGATTAGCCAATGTGCCCACCGCAAGAATCTTTGTCCGAATTAGTTGTGAGCCTTTCCACAGCTGATAGGTGAGCTTTCCATCCCGCAGATTCATTACCTCCAACGAGTCGAAGGTCGCTACTCTGGAACGCAATACGCCGGCGCTATCCACCTTGGCAAAGACCCGATAGTAACTCTGTTGGCCATAAAGTTGTGCGCACATGCACAAAAGCATCCAAAGTAGAAAATATCTAATTTTTATAAGCATCTCTCTCCCTTTTTATAATCTACACTAAAGCTAATGCCACACACATTGATATACACCCTACCTTGAATATACACTGGATTGGGAAATTGCCCTTCGAGCAAGGCTCCTATGGTTAGGTTGGCCCAATGATGGTAATCTTTGCTACACTTTCTATGTCTGCCGACTTCTACACCCAAAGCAAGATAAAATCGCGCCATATTGTACCACCCATTGATCCCCAATCCGTTACCATTAGCGCACCGCTTCGTTTCGTCAAACTTCAGGAATCCCGCATCAAAGCCAACTACCACTGAACATTTGGTTCTGATATTGCAGATAACCCACTTACATTCATTTATATCAACTAGGACATTGGCGCCTAACAGCATACCGGCGCCATTTGCCACATATTGCATATTCTTGTTTGCATCAGCTTGTCCCTGATTGGGATTAATCTGCAGTAAACTAACAACCTGAGGGTTAATAGGCGGAAAACCCGGAATATCATTGCCAAACATAAGATATACTTTCGCCTCCACATTACTACTTCCTATGCCGGCATGCAGATTGAGTGGCGCCGTAAATGTTCCCAGATAAAAATGAAATTTATTATTCTTAAAGTCAGCTAATATTTCCGAATGTCCACCGCCCACTAAGAATCCGTTGTACATTGCAATGGTAAAGTCGAGTGTTGCAAAATATCTTTTTTCGGTAAAATTTAAATCCATCCGGAAAACTGCCTTGGCTGTATTACTACAATTCTTTTCTATAGTGGACTTATTATCATTGCGAAATCCGGTTACCATGTCTTCTATGCTCGGCTTTGCAAATCTTGCTATATTCTTGACGACGTTATCTAATCCCGGCACTTGATCCATAGGTATCTGTAGTTCTACTGTACCTTCAGTAAATATCTTTTGAAGTCCATTTCCACTAAATTCAAACTGAATCATAGCCGAACCGGAAAGCGACTTTGTCCCTGAAAACTGCATCCGGACGCCAGCTCTTAGGCCCAACGTAACCTCCGGATTCGGGTCATATATATTGCCACTATTGCTTACTCCCAGTGTCCCGGGCTTCCCTCCATTGGCAGTCATCATCATGTGCCTGTACGCTCCGCCGGAGAATCCCGTTAATGTCACGCCACTCAAGACAATACCGGGCGAGAAATCAACATTGGCGTCCACCGCCCAATACCGATAGGTTTCAAGATTGCCAAATATCCCGAAGGCATCTGCACTAAAGCTAAAGGACTTCGATCCACTGCCGGCATCCCCTGTTTCTCCTTTCAGATTAACAGCTATTTTCAAGGAAGCCTGAAATCCGGTTCCGAACTTTGCATTACCATTAAATGGAATGATGCTGCCCGAAAATTCAAAACAAGGAAACTTGGCGCTTAGCGAGCCGTCTTTAATGTCCAATTTTTCATATTCAAACTTTTGTTTGCCGCCCCTTTCACTTAGTGTGCCCAATACTGCCACACTCAAGCTTGCTTCAATGCCGTTGTCTTTTTCCGGATCCATGTTGACTGACGCACCCATCATCGGTCCTATCAGCTTCCCCGTACTGACAATGCCTATCTGCGTTATGGAGATGGGTGTTCCCCTTAGCTTGACTTCTTTGGATAAAGAAAGCGCTTTGATATTGATATAAGGAGCTATTGTGCCGAGTTTCAGTTCCTCAAATATTATGCTTGGCGCATCCAGGTCTGCTGTACCTTGTGATCCGCCGGATTTAATGCTCATCATTCCACTTAGGCATGCAAATGGATAAAACTTGCGGTTTATCACACTGATATTGACATAAGAGCCCTTGGTCAGGGTAACCTCTGAAACCCTCCATATCGGGAAGGTTATTTTATTGTCCAGCTTTACTGAAAGGCTGAAGGTATGCTGTCGATGGTTGTAACTGCCGAAATATTCAAGGGTTTGTTCATCATCAGCGATAGGTACTTCCAACTTGCCATTCATGTAAAAGGCATATAATTTACTCTTGACAAAGCTTATCTCTATTTTATCCAAAGAATACGCCCACTTCTGCATCCTTCCCTCTTTTAAAGTCAAGATATTTTCTACGCCACAACTACCCGATAATCCCCGACTGTCTATCAATAAGTTTTTGGCAAATACCGTGATGCGCTCATTGGTGTCTCGCTTTGATATCTCTTTGGGTAGCGTCAACTTAAATGTCCTTATATAGAAGCCTCGCCACGCCATCATTGTACTATTTTGGCTACTTCCTCCACCGGTATTACCACCGCTACTCACACCCGAATTATTACCCGACTGTCCAAAGCTGTTGTCTCGCCCATCACTACTTCCGGAGATACCCTGTGTCATTCCAAGGAGCTGTTCCTGGCCCATATCTTGCGCTTCGGTGCCATCGCCCGGCTCTTCAAAATAATCAGGAGGAAAAATCATATCCGGATCATTGTAAGTGTCAGAAAAGTCTATGATAGCTTCTTCCACAGAAACAGCGACACTTTTATACGCCGTCAAGGTGAAATTAGGTAGGTGTAACTTTACAAACCAGTCATTGAAATCTTTCACCTTTGCCATAAAATGCGCCTTCACTTTGCCATCCACCTTGGGTGTCCCATCCTGATCTACCGGCAGTACCCAATCTCGCGACAACTCAACGTCGGCATCCATCGCAAATTCCTTGAAACCATCACAATCGAACGACACAAAACAGCCACTTTCCGGACCTATTTTGTGTAATGTTACACGCGCCTTTTCGTGAATTATATCAAATTGAAAATCTTGCAAAAGCCCAAGGCGGACATCGCCCACGATACCGCCACTACCCGAAAACTTTATATCCGGCGAACCAAAATATATTTCCTTGCCATTCGGTGTCGTTATCCTTGCGAATGCCTCTACCTGAATGTAGTTGGGGAAAATAGATACCTTATTGACACCCAATGAATATTGCGTATTATTGATCTGCTTGTGTACGACGACTAGCGGAAGTTTGACCAATTGTTCGGATGTGATATTTGTCAAATAATTACCATAATAAATTGCCGTATCAATACATGCTTTAGCCCTTTTCAGTGCGTCCGCATTGTCGGCAAAGCGGCTTATCAATGCATATTCCTCCCTGGAAATGGTGTCAATACTTCCATTTTGACCCGTTAACCGCCCCGGCAAAATACTAATCACCAACCAAACTATAAGTAGTGCTTTGCTGCAAGAGAAGGGTAGCATCATAGCAGCCGCCCCGGGCTTCTTGTTTAGACAAAATGCAGACAACGGCTTTGTTATCGGCTTCATATAATTCAACGTTGATATGTTACTTGTTGTCCTCATGGCGAGTCTTATTTTTCGTTTTAAAAGTCTTTATCAATGGCTTACTGTCCATTTTATATATAATCGAAGTATTGATCATAAATTCGTTGGAAGCGGTCGTTGCTGCCCGGGAGGAATTAAGAAACATTACCTGGGCATCCATTCGGATTGATTTGGACAGCTTAACTTCATTATTTAGGAAAATGCGAATGATATTGGAGGCATCTTCATTCATCATACTTCTGAAATAGCTGCTGTTCAGCGAGATATTCCATTTGTCCTTCCACACTTTCCGCGATATATTGACAGAAGGCCCCAACATCACCGTCGTTCCAATAGAATATTCCAGCCATGAATAATTCATACTTGCCCCCCAAGTTGTCTTTTGGGTATTGGAACCCCATATATATCCCAGATTAGCCATCCAGTTTTTAAGCTTAGATTGTGGGTTCTTAACACCATCCGTAAGAGCATACGCTGTGTTGTGGTTAACAAATAATGACAGTCGCCCACTTTCGCTCAACTGGTGGTTGATCGAACCGGAATAGTTGGTATTGTTTTGTGTCAGTATCAGCGTATCTACATCAATAAATGGCCGTGTTGCGAGATAGGACTTTTGATCAGAAAGAAAATTGGAAAAGGTTGCATTGACATTTGTTTTATGAGTGACCCGCCAGCCGATATTGGCCGCCGTGACCCATCGATGATAGGTATTTATGCGGTCGTGGGCAAGGTTGTTTTGCTGAAGTCCGCCACGAAGGTTGATATTCAGCTTGTTTTTCCACCAAGAAGACTGAATTCCCACCGAGTATGTCTCCCTATCATTGTTAAAAAATAAGGTGCCGGGCGACTGAAATCCCGGATCTATGCGCTCATAGCCAAGGGTCACAACATTTTTTCCAAGTTGCATATCCGCTTCACACTTTATCGCATGATATATCCCGGTAGCGGCGTTGTAAGGTTGTAATTTGCCAAATAGCCCGAATAACGAGTGTCTGCCTTTCAACGACTCTAATCGTATATCCTTATTTAAAACATTGTAGGCATACTCTGCTCTGACTTTTATTATTCCAAGCTTTTGCTCGCCCTTTAATCCTAGAATAGTACCTGAGATTGGTTTTAAGGTATCAGAAAACGGTCTTGCTATCGAAGCGGTGTCATCTGCAGCATGGAAGAGGTGTATATCGAGAAGGGTGCCCTTGTTTTGATATGAAGCGCCGACTCCCCACGCCATCCGTCGATAACTATTATCTAACACATTGTGTGTCAAGGCATCCTGTACCGTTGCTTTGCGGATGCGGCCATACATCCCTTTGAATTTAAACTTGCCCACTGCTGATTCTAATCCTATTCCGGTATATCCCAATCCGTTGAATGTGTATGGGCCAAAGGACATGTTGCGGTCTCCGAGGTGCAAGGTATGTTGCTTATAAGACGGACTTATTCCGACAAAATGATATGCCGGCAGTCGATAACGCGTATTTTTATTCGAATAAAAAATGCCCAAGGGCGCTTGAATACCCAATATATCCAAGTTGATATTGCCGAATACATTGTAGTTAAAAGGGCTTTGCATGGTTTCATTTCCTGTAGAATTAAAATAAGATGTTGAGATACCCAGATCTCCCGCAATCATGACGGGATTGTGTTGCCATCGCTCTACCACCGACTGGTAGGTAGAAGACACATCCTGACCCATTGCCGAATAGGATAGGAATGAAAGGACTAATAATAGGTTGCTTTTTTTCAAAATATTCTTCCTTTAAGGGTTAACACATAATGCTTTCTACGTTATTTGATGATGATAAAATTGCGCCACCTCGTCTCCCCATTCATCGACTGATATACTGCTGAATGTATTCCGGATTGAGCATTGTTGAGTTCAATAGGAAATACTTCTATGTTGAAAGTAGGATTGACCTGTTGTGAATAAATGCGGCTTCCCTTTTGATCGTAAATATGAATCATGCCGGGTTCGGGAATGCGATATTCCATCAATATCTTGAATATTCCATTGTTGGGCGACGGATAGACCGACATAGCTCGAATCGTGCCGTCATCCGCCGTCTCAATCGGCATAGACAAGCTATCGGCGGATGCGAATACAGTACAATACTTGATGATTGTGACGTGGCAATCTCCTGACCAGATATCGGCCGTGACGGGATAGCGTCCCGAGTGATTATATACCAAAAACAATTGATTGTCAATGATTTGTGCAACAAGGAGATGGGTAGAATCTATTGTCCATCGAATACTGTCCGGAATAGGATTAGAAATGTCTGCCGCTATGATGTTGTATCCTACCACCCCTTCTGTGGGGAGCAAGAAGTCTAAGTCTTTGATATCAGCCGAAATGGAGATTTTCCACTGATCCTGGCGGATACAGCCTGCGGTATCGCGTATTGTCAATAACACCTCTCCGTCACCTGCTAAAAATCTGCTGCCGAAATACTCTTTTCTATTGTATTTCCATGTAAAGTCGTATGGATATTCGGCAAAATCGTATGCCACCTGTGGCGAAGTACACAGAAAAGTATCCTTTACCGGGATCCATTCTATATTAGGCTGCGTTGATTCAGGAATATATACGGTTGCTGTTGAGGTACACTCTTTGTAGTGAAACACGACGGTATAAGTGCCTGCCGGCCCTTCAAAGGACCCGCCCTTCGTTCCGTCAGGCCAGGTTATTGTCGTCTCTTCACCTTGATTCGCTTCAGGAATTACAGTTACTTTACCATTGGACATATCGCGACACGTGGGTGCCTCTGCTGCTGTGCTATAGACCAAGGTGTCTGTAATACCTATGTCCACCGGTATTCCCGGCTTATACAGGCATGTATTACTTCCCTTTATCGTCACGCTGTATGTACCGACTGCCAAATCCTTAAACTCGGGTGATGTCTGCCATGATATCCCCTCATTGATGGAGAACAGCAATCCGGGATAGTTTCCCTCACTGTAGATTGACCCCGAATTGCCGCAAAAGGCATCTCTTTTTTCTAACTCAATGATATCCGGATCAAAGCCCTGCCACCCGATTCTTACCTCTTTGACGTCAGATCGACATCCGCTCTCTATATCTTCTGCAACAACCAGATAACTCCCCGGCGACAAATCCACAAAGTCATTACTTTGAAAAAAGGTATCGCCATTGTCTATTGAAAATCGCAGATTGCGACCGGGCGTCAGTCGAATCGTGATGCGCCCATTGTCCAACAAACAGTCGGTGACATCCACTTTGTCGATGGCGTCAGAAATAATCGGTGCCCCCGCATAAACATACACTGCCGTGTCACGCCCTATACAGCCGCTAAGGCTATCTAAGGTAACAACAAAATATTGTCCATCCTCTATTCCTGTAAATACCGGTGTTGATTTCCATTGCTCACCATTATCTATACTATACAATAGGTTTTCACCGGTAGATTCAACCCGAAGGATGGACTGCCCATTTATACAGCTATCAGAGGTCGTGATGACGACAGTGGTTATATGAGGCGTATTTTTACCGAACAGTACAACTTCTGTTGAAAGCGAATAAACACATGAATTCGTCGTATCCCTGAATAAAATGGTATAATATCCTGCTTCTATTCCATAAAACAAGGTGTCCTCCTGCCAATTAACCCCTTTGTCGATGCTATACAGCCACCCTGTGGTGTTTTTTGGGTGCATGATGATACTTCCGTCGGATGACGTGCAAAGGGTGGGCGGAATCGCCTCTATTGAATTTATTTTATTGTCCCCATTTGCATAAAGGTTTATTGGCGAAGTACCGTATAAACAACCATTTTTATTTTTTATAACAGGAAAATATATTCCGGGCAAAAGGCCTTCAAATATTGGTTTTTCAAAAAAAGAAAGTCCTCCGTCGATGCTGTAAGAATCAATCCCGGACAATGGGCTTGCGACAATGGATATGCTGCCATCATTCAGAATGCAGGATGTGGCTAAGGTTATGCCGACATTGATAATTTTTGCTTCGACCAATGGTAAAAACTCAAGCGTGTCACCCATCGTTATACACGATCCTTTGCGTACTGCTATTTGATATTTTCCTGTATCTAATTGTTGAAATATTGAATCGGTAGTCCACGTCAAACCACCGTCTATACTATAGCTCTCTGCATCCGGTGAATATATGGATATATAGGCTTCCAATGCATTGCAATTGTCTGTTGAAAGGAAGTCGTAGCTGATTATTGAAGCTCCACCGACAGACATTATATGGACGATGCCGGGATATGTTACGATACATCCTGTAGGTGTGTGCTTCACCGATATTCGATACTGTCCGGCCGGAAGGTGGTCAAAGGTCGGCTGCACCTGCCACATATTGCCGCCATCTATACTATATTGGACATCGGTGGATGAAGCAGAGATTGTTATCCGGCCATTGGCGGCTATACAGTCTGTATTGTCTTCCACAATGACACTCCATATTTCAACCGGGGTATTGCTGAATAAGACAACAGAGTCAGCATAAGCGAAACAGTCGCCTTGAGCAAAGCGGGTAACCGGAAAATATACCCCCACTGTCAAATTGTTGAAATTACCGGAACTTTGCCAGTGATCGCCTCCATCAATACTATATTCTATGGTACCTTGTGACGACACTTCGATGGTAATCCGCCCATCATCCTTTCCACAAGTCGGTTGATTGACATTGACCGACTTGATGACCGGGGCAGATTGTGCCTTGATTGTCACGATATTTGAATAAGAAAGAACACACGCCGTGTTGGGTAGGCGAACTTTGATAAAATAACTCCCCTGTGGCATATTATTAAAGGTAGAAGTCAATGACCAGTGGTTTCCACCATCTATCGAGTATTCATACGTGTTGGCAGGAATAACAGTAATCGCAATGCTGCCATCATTGGTATTGCATCCAGTCGGGTTGACGACATCCACTTGTGAAACGGTAAAATTTATCTGTTCTTCCAATCTAAAAGGGTTGTAGAGAAAGGCGTTCTCACAATTTCCATCGGCATTTCTTATTTTTAAATAATAATTACCGGCGGCCAGGTTGTTAAACTTCGGATTAGAAACCCACGTAACGCCATTGTTGATGCTAAACTGGACGGGAAGGCTATTGGTGTATTTAATGGTAAATGATCCATCAGAAGACTTACATCCGGGTTGTTGTATTGAATCAATCGCCGTGATAATGGGTTGGGAGGGGGCATTGAGTTGAATGGGATTGGATTCATGATACCGGATACAACCCAGATTGTTTTTTATGGCGACAAAATAAACGCCGGATTCCAGATTGTTAAAGATTGGTCCTGACTGCCAGTTGTTACCGTTGTTAATGCTGTAGGACAGGCTCAATCCGGAGGGGTCAGACGCTTGTATTTGGATACTTCCTGATTGTTGGTTGGTGCATGATGACGGATCCGTTTTAGATACATTCAGAATAATCGGGTCGGGTATGCGCTGGAGGGAGATGGGGTTGTCGGTATAATCAACGACACAAACATTGGTTTCGTATTTTACCTTTATGTTATAGTCACCTGCTGTTAAGCCGGAGAAAATATTGGAGGATTGCCAGGTGTTGCCCCCATCAATACTATGCATCAAATCCAGCGTGCCGGATCCTTGAGAATGTATGGTAATCGTTGCAGCGCCTGAAGTGCAGCCTATCAACCCATCGACCGATACATCTGTAATCTGAGGCCACGGCAGCACCTCTATGACAGTAGGCGAGGTGTTGATAGCGGTGCAACTGCCATCCATATTGCGGATTCCTACATAATACGTTCCGGGTGGGAGATTGGGATAAACATTGTTGGACGACCATGTCACACCGCCATCAATGGTAAACTGTGGGTTGCCGCTTCCCATGGTATAATCAATGGTTATCTTTCCCCTCGGGTTGACACAGGTTGTCGGCTGGATGACTGTTACACCGGTGATGGCCGGTGCAGAAGGCGCATTGATGACGATCGGATTGGCACCATATCCTATTTTACAGGTATTATCAGCATTTTTTACAAAAACATAATAGGTGCCATGACCTAATCCGGTAAAAAGAGAATTGTCTGACCAGACAGCGCAATTATCTATGGAATATTTCAAAGCACTGCTTCCGGGTGAGGCTTGAATCGAGATGGTACCGTCAGTAACATTACAATCGCTCACATCAGTCTTGCTGACGGCATTGATAGTCGGTGGTGTCGGTGCCGTGAGTATAACCGGATTCTGCGCATAATCCTGTCGGCAGGTGGCATCGGCATTTCTTATGGCGACGAGGTATGCACCGGCAGAAAGATTGTTAAACTGTTTGGTAGATTGCCAGGTTGCTCCATTGTTGATACTATATTGCAAGGAAGAGGAGCCGGCATTCGCTTCTATGACAATCGAGCCATCTGATAGGTTACAGTCGGTGATATTCGTCCGATTTACGCTGACAAATGTCGGTGGTTGTGGTGCGGTTATTTCTACCGGATTAAATTGAAAGGACACGGCACAGGTACCATTATTATTTCTTATTTTAACCTGATAATTACCCGTTGAAAGGTTTGAAAAAACAGAGGATGAAGACCACGTCGTACCGTTGTTGATAGAGTATTGTATGTTGCCTTCACCGGCTGTCGCCAATACCGTAATCTGGCCATCATTGAGGCCACAATCCGAAACATCGTTTACATTAACATCATCAATCGAAGGGGCAGTATGACCGGGGATGTGCACCGGGTTGTTGGGATAAAGGACGATACATGTGTTGTCCGCATTTTTGATTTTGATGGTATAATCCGCTGGGGCAAGTCCGGAAAAGGCGCCGGATTGAGACCAGTTGCTGCCATTGTCGATGGAGTATCGCAATGCGGCTGATCCCGGCGTTGCATTGATTGTTATCGTTGCATTATTGACATTACAGTCTGTTGTGTTGTCAAATGTAACGGAATTAAGTGTCGGTGCTATCGGAGTCGTAATAATTATTGGATTGGAGCCATAGACAACTTCACACGTAGCGTCATTATTTCGGATACGAATATTATAGCTTCCTCCGGACAATCCTGTATATGTCGATGTTGACTGCCATGTGCCACCACCGTTGATGGAGTATTGAAGGCCGGCAGAGCCGGGAGTCGCCGTAATGGAGATCGTTCCGTCGGTCAGGCCGCAATCCGTGACATTCGTATGGGTGACGGACACAAAAACCGGTGGGCTGGGTTTACTTATGTGAACCGGATTACTGCCATACACCACTTCACAGGAATTATTGTCATTTTTGATTTTGACGTTGTAATCTCCTTCATCCAGGTTGTTGAAAATATTGCTGCTTTGCCAGGTGGCACCATTATTTATGCTATAAGAGGTTGTACCGGTACCCGGGGTTGCATTGATGGTAATCTTGCCATCGGTAAGTCCACAATTGGTGATATTGTTCTTCGTAACATTGTTGATTGTGGGCGGTATATTCTGATTGACAAGAGCTGTTTTGACGGTATCGGAAAAGCATGTTCCCGGCATATTGCGATAGCATACCTTATACTCTCCGGGCGACAATCCGGAAAAAGTAGCGGAAGACTGCCAGGTCAACCCGTTGTCAATGCTGTATTCATAGCTATTGTTATCCTGGGCTGTGATAATGATGCTGCCATTAGCGAGGAGGCAGGAAGGCTGTATATTGTTGATAACAGGCGTTGCCAACTTGCCCGTTGTAGAAGGAATATCAAAATAATAGATACATTCAGCTGAACCCAGAATAACTTTTACATAGATGCGTGTCGTCTTGACCGGTACCCCGATCTGGACATTGGGCAGGTTCTGGATATCTAACTGTGTGTAGTTGTTGCCGTCATAGCTGACTTTTAGATTAATGCCGCCATCCAAACCCTTTAAAAATGGCAAATATAGCTTGCACGAGATTGTGCCCAGACCATTGCAAGGACCAGGGTTGAAGGATAAGTCTAACACCTGCGGCTTGTAGTTGTTGATCCCCGCAAAGGGAACATCAGGAGGAATCATGATGCAGTTGTTTTTTTTCACCCTTGGGTAATAGTATCCCGGGTCGATATTGGGAAAATATGCACTGTTCTGCCACGTAACTCCACCATCAATGCTGCATGATACGTCGAACATGTTATTCAAGATAATACTCAACTCGCCTTTTTGGCAACCCCAGTTGTTCAAAATGCCCAGAAATGAAGGGTAATGCCCCGGCATGAGATTTATCTCCCGCCGATAGGCAACCGGACAATTGGAGCCTACTTTTCTAACAAAAATGGTGTACTTACCTACCGGCATATTGTAAAAGAAGCGCTGTGGCTGAAAGTTTTGCCCATCCAACGAATATTCATACGTCCCATTAATATTTTGAATCAGCTTTACTTCAATGGTTCCGGTATTATTGCACGTTGCCGGCGGTGTGAGCAATACGGTGTCAATGATTAGTTTCCCCCTTTGTTCCATAGAATCTATGTCGCTGTGATATACCTGGACAGCAAAGTCTTTATAGTTAAGTTGGACAGGGTTAAAGGGATAGTCTTCGATACACGACTGTGAACCGATGGTCAATCTCATTTTCACATTATAGCTTCCCCGGTTTAAGTTGCCAAAATATGGACTGCTTTGCCAGGTTGAACCGCCATTGACACTGTATTCATAGTTCCCATCGTAATCTATCAAATGCGGAATGTAAATGTAGCCAGCGGGCGGACATCCCGGTAAAAACTGTCCTCCCGTGATGACGGGCGAACGAAAATGAGGGCATTGCAAAGGTGCATCCACTTCAATCAGTGGTTGACCTATGACAAAGATGCTCATATAACAGCATAAAAGAATTGTATATAATAATCTGTTCATGGCAGTTATAATTTGATGGATAAATCCCGGTTTACAATAAAATAATCTATGGAAGAAAACATCTTGGTGCGTATCACCTTGGAATGATTAGGGGCAGGGCACACTAAAGCTTTGCCTATTGGTGCATCATTTAGGGTATAATTAAGCTTTTTCCAAATCGTAAAAATCGTTCTCATCGGCGGTAATTTTGATGGGTTTCAAATCATGTTCATCCCCAATTCAGCAGCAAAAGTTTTTCAAAAACCACGTAATGCTGATTATAAGGGACATCCTGATGTACGTATCGTCTTAATGGCTTCTTTAAACCATTGACTACGTGTCGTATATCGATTCCGCTTTTGTCCATTGCGGAATTCGGCTTTTTGCCTCTTGTTCCCGTTGCTAAGCAATCAAGATTCTAAAAGAAAATTAGTCTCCCCTTATGACAAGAGATGAATCTTTGCCGTAGCATTAGTAGTAAAGACATTTAACTTGGGCTTCCGATATTTCGGTAGGCTTTCAACAATAAAATTAAATAACGTTTTTAGTTTTGCCAAATATTTGGTTAATAATTTTTAAATTTATTTTCAATAGTTGTCTAATACGTTCACAATCTATAGTTTAAGTTTGGGAATTTTGCTACTTTAAAACCCTACACGACATAGCAAAGTATTTGTTCCGATGAAATATTATAGAAAATTTTCATTCCTATTTGTGATATTTTGATTCATCGTGCGAATAATCTGTAAAAAGAACAGTAAACATCAAATAAATGAATCAAATGCAAAAAAGAAACAACACCCTTTTGGTCGTTGCATGTATCGCAATACTGACTATAGCTACCGGATGCGGAATTTCAATTACAACAAATCATGTCTATACTTATACCGGTCAACGCATTACTAAGTCAAACAAAAATGATGTTCAGATGGAAAACACAGTAAATTCACAAATAAATGTCAAGGATGGGCGAAATTGATAATTCAAACCTCTTTTTATCTGTTATTCATTCAAATAAAGGTATCCTGTACAAGGTTGTAAACTCCTATTGTAAAAATGTGGAAGACCGGAAAGACCTCGTTCAAGAAATCATTGTTCAATTGTGGCGATCCTTTGACAATTATGACAACAGTTTCAAGCATTCAACATGGATTTACCGTATTTCTTTAAATGTTGCCATATCCTTTTATCGTAAAGAGAATATCAGGAAGAAAATAGCAAATCCATTAACGGAGAGTATTTTTAATTTCCCGGATGATGATATCATAGACAATGAGTCGGATTTGGGTGTTTTAAAACAAATGATCTCTCAGCTCAATGATCTGGATAAGGCATTAATGCTGCTTTATTTAGAAGAAAAAAGTTACAAAGAAATGGCTCTAATCATTGGCATTTCAGAATCGAATGTTGCCACAAAAATTAATCGTATCAAAAATAATTTTAAAGAAAAATTTATCCAACTTAAAAAGTAAATAATATGGAAAACATAGAATTAATAGACATTTGGAAAGCTCAAAACGCCAAAATTGAAAAGTCATTAGCGATAAATGAATTGCTTCTGAAAGAAGTCACTAACAGTAAAGTCAAATCTTCTTTGAAGTCCTTAATCACTTTAAAAACAGCCGGAATAGTGTCCTTTATTCTATATATTTTATTGCTAAGTTACCTATTTGTTTATTCTCTTTCCAATTATTCATCAGCTTTGAATTACTTTATAGTCTCCATCTTTGTAATCATAGTAGTCAATATAAAAGGCCTTGCAGATTATATCAAGCACCTTGTTTGGGTGAACAAAATTAATTATGATGGTAGTATCCTGGAAATCCAACAACAATTATCACGACTGCAAATATCTATTATCAATCACGCTAAAACAATGTGTTTACAAATTCCTTTTTACACAACATTTTATTTGAGCAACACATGGTTTCCGCATGAAGTCGGTATTGGATACATTCTTTTACAAGTATCAATGACAACAGCCTTTATTTATTTGACTTATTGGCTTTATAAAAATCATACCCTAGAGAATTTAAATAAAAAATGGTTTAGAAATTTAATTGCAGGATCGGGTGGGAAGGCCATAATGAAAGCGCAAGCCTTCTATAAGGAGATGGAAGCTTTCAAAATAGAAGATAACACGCATATTCCTGACTAAACCGAAAAGAGAGTTTCGGCATTTACCTCTTTAAACCCGAATTCCACTTAAAGGCAAAATATTGTCTTTAAGAGGATTTCGGGTTGAACAAGGATGAACATTCTGGACAGCATAATCCCGAAGGGATGATATTTTTATAGAAAACGTAGCATAATATTTTCAAAATCCCGAAGGGATGACATTATTACAAACCAAGAAAAAATGTATCTGCTCTAAAAACTGGAACGAATAGATGGAATAATCATTTCACCCATTCTGGGTTCCTCTTTCTGCTATTGAATATATTCTATAATAATGACAACCCTTCTGGTTTATTTTGATAAAAAATGCGGTTGGATTGAGCTCGTCCAAAAAAGTATGAAAAATTTTTACAAACAATATAGCTGAATAATTACAATAATTGTAAGAGACTAAATTACATCAAGTCAAATCACAACAGGCTGTTTGTCATATATTTGTAAATATATTGTTTCGTGACTATTTGAACTTCAACACAACAAACAGTTAGCAATATATTTCTTAAAGAAACTATCGTACCTTTAATATGAATTTGGGTTAAAATTGCGATTTGGTGTGTATCGGTTTTTTCTTCGTAAAATAATAACATCCGAGGCTGGAAGCGATGACGGCACGACCAATATAAGGAAGTTTTGACTGATCCAAATTATTAAACATCAAGACCATCATAAATCCCGAAAAGATAAATAGAATAACGCCAATAAGAATGTGGTGTAAAGGGCGTCGCGACATGACACGTGAAGGCGATGAAACATCATTCTCCTGATAAATATCATTCAATGTTGTTCGAAGGAAATCCTGATTGCTCACTTGATTCAATACCTGTGAGGTTGGCTCCAACGCAGACAACGATTCCTGTCGAAGCCATACGACTTCTTGCGTAGTTTTTTCGCCTTTTTCCATTATTAAGTGTGTGTGTGTACAAAACTACAAAAAGTTTTGTAATAAGGTCTCTATTTTTGAAAATTAGAGGAACAAAAAAGTGAGGTCGGTGGCTGGTTCGAACCGCCGTAGAAGGTTTTGCAGACCTTTGCCTAACCGCTCGGCCAACCGACCCTGTCTCTTAGCGGTTGCAAATATACTGTTTTTTGTTTTATAACCAAGTGTTGAATCTTTTTATTTTATTTATAAAGTATCGATAGGTAGTGGCAGTATAGCAAACAACGGCGTCGCACATATTTTGAATTCGTATTCAGCAATCGTGGTTTTAAATACCTGAATTGTGATGATTATGAGGGACGCACCGATTTAGGTATATTCTATCCTGGATGGATGTCATCGCTATACAATTGAGAACAAATTGTAATCTATTTCAGTTGGAATTCAAAAAAGTGGTAATTTTCATAAACCCGCTCCCGCACTAAAACAAAGCCACTTTTGTTGAAGCGTTTCTTAATATCTTTTGCAGTCATTGCTTTTGAACAAGGATTTAGTTCTATGGTATTTCCTGCCCGGAAAGTTTTTCTTAGAACTTCATCAGTTGCATAATCCATATCATTGTTCAATTCTTTGGTTGCTTCCATTACGAAGACCTTACCGGTTGGCTTGAGACTGGCTTTAATGGAGCGTAACTTAGAAGTATAATAATCAATGTGATGAAAGGCATTGTGTAAAATAATCATATCCAAGTCTAGCCCTTCCATATTAGTTGAACGAATATTGTAATCGACAAACTTTACAGTATTGGAAGGTTTGTCAAATAAATTGCGGAAAGAGCTATTTAGCCAACAATCAAAGCGTTTATCCATATAAATAGTAAGACTATCATAAAACAAATTACACAAAGGCCAAATATATACCTTCGATGCACTGAAGTATCCTATTTTCTGTCCGGACTTTATGTTATAAAACTCTAATTCACTGAAGTTATACGAGTATTTTTTTATTTTATAAGGATACTCATTTTCAAGGACATCCAAATCTGTGATGAGTTGATTTCTGTATATACCACGCTCTGCTATAGACCTGATTTGTGTCATGATTGTGGTGTCTTTACCTTCTTTTACCAACATTCCTTGAATTATCGGAACATACGCATAATTGTATAAATAAAAAGGTAATTTTATCAGCGCAGTATTCATAAACTCCATGTCTTTATCATTTTTTGGCAATTCCAAAAGTATCGGAGCTATTGGTTTGAGTTGGGCAATACAGCTATCTATATCCGCAAACAGGAGATCTCTGAGCTTTGCTATTTGAGAACTAAATACTTTCTCATTTAGTTGAGCACTGGATTCTGTCAAAACAGACACCAATAAGAATAGAACAAAAACAAATGATTTATACAAATTATCAGAATTTTTTTCGAATGAAGATACGAAAAAAAAACAACTATCCAATTTCGGGAACACTTTCTTTTAAATATTGCATTTCAGTGCTTTAATCCTAATTCGTCTTATAGGCAAAATATTGTCTTTAAGAAATATATCGTTACCTTTTAGGGCGATTAAATTCAACGAGGCATTTAAAAAACTTATTATTCTGATAACTAACAGATTGTAACTCAGTTGGGTGCAATTCCACATTAGACAAATACGGAATCGAAAAATATTCGTTTACTGTGGAAATGTTTGATAGGCTATCATTTTCAGATATTTTATTCCAATAGTCTCATAATATTGACTAATTTAGCTTTTCAATATTATAATAACGATGCAATTTCCGGCAGCAGGGACATACAATCCCTTTTATCAGTTTTACTTTAATCTCGTTCCGCAAGGAGACCTTATGGAAACCTTAATACAACAAAGAGATGAATATATCGCTTTTCTCCATAGCATACCTCACGACAAGCTCGACTTTTCATACAGGCCGGGCAAGTGGACCATTAAAGAAGCTATCCTCCATGTCACAGATACTGAAAGGGTGTATGGGTATCGATCGCTGGTCGCAGGGCGGATGGACGGTCAGACAGATTTAACGCCCTTCGATGAAAATGAATATGCGGCTCATGCCGACACAAAAGATAGGACCATACAAGACCTTATTGAAGAGTTTAAAGCGGTGAGAGACAGCTCTATTAGCCTGTTCAAATACCTCAATGATGAACAAGCCTCTTTTATTGCCAAAAATGGCAAACATCCCTTTACCGCCAATGGTGGACTTTGCTTTATTATAGGTCATGTGACACACCATGTCAATGTCATCAAAGAGCGTTATCTGGTGTGAATTGCAGGCGTCGCACCCTCTTGAAATAGACTATCTATTTTCTAAAATCGCTTGTGGGTATCTTTTGCTAATTGTATCAATAATATTGTCCGGACGAATATGTTTTATTCGGTCGTAATACTGATGGTAATTACGCTGAAGGTGCCATTCTCTTCCTCTCGATTGAGGTGTTTTCCCAAATCTTTTGTTAGGTATAACCGGTATTTAACGGATCTTGTTTAATCCGATGTTTTTCCGATTCTGTGAAATATTTATTCGGATTTTAGGCTTGTAATGATTTTGCTTTTTTTGTCCATTTTTACACTTTCTTGTGTAAACCTGTTTTCGGACAAGACATAAAAAATCTGTAGTACACAGAATAGAACATCGAGACGACAAAAGCTATACTGGATGCTATTTCTCTTCCGGGTAAACCCAACTTGGGTTAAATTTTTTGCTCTGGAAAATCATCAAGACGAAAAATCACTTTTAAACAACTCTTTAGCTTTGTTTTATTATTATCTTTGGTACTAAATATGACAAATAGCCAAATTGTTAATGAATATAGAACAAATTACAATTCAGAACTTTAGAAATATTGGAGAGCCAATAACCTTCCATTTGAATCCTAATTTTACTGCTTTCATTGGTGTAAATGGAAAAGGAAAATCAACAATACTCCACGCATTGAGAGTTGCAAGTGGTGCATTCTTTTTAGGTATTCCTGAAGTAAAATCAAGACACATACTCAAAGACGAAATTAGAATCGTAGAATCAGGAAAACTTTTATTATAGCAGTTCCCTGTTAAAGTAGAAGCCACTGGGAAATTTTCAGAATCAACCCCTCAAATTACTTGGAGAAGACAATGGATAGAAGGAACAAGTTATACAACTTCAAAGAGCGAAGACGTAGGGGAAATTAGGAAAATTGCTTCTGATAGATATAATCAACTACTAAAAGAGCAAAACGAGAATGTCGATTTACCGGTTATAGCATTCTTCGGTATTTCTAGGGCTGTTGGCGCAGGAAGAATTACTAAAAAAAGTAGAATTCAACGTTTAGGACGACAGATTTTCAAAGAAGGGTATCAAGATTGGGAAGAAATGAAAGCTGTAAAGTTTCATTATGAAGAATGGCTTGGAACTTATGACACACTTGTAAAACACGAAAGAGAACATTCGGGAACAAAAGAAGCATTTTTTGATGCTTTAAAAACGGCTAATCCTTTTATCAACGAAATTGATTTTATCAATGGTGAACTCTGGATAAATGTAAAAATTGACGACCAAGAAACAGGATTATTACCGCTTAGTTTTCACAGTGACGGGATACACTATTTTACAGCAATGATTGCTGAAATTGCATATAGAAGTGTTGTGTTGAATGGTTACAAAAAGGGAAATGCAATCAAAGAAACAAATGGAATTATAATGATAGATGAAATTGATTTACATCTTCACCCTAAATGGCAAAGACACGTTGTAAGCGACTTAAAAAAAGCGTTCCCAAAAATTCAATTTGTCGTTACGACACATTCACCATTTATTGTTCAATCACTTGATTCTAATGAATTAATCAATCTTGATAAGGATTCAGATATAAAACTCAAAGACCTTACTATTGGAGAAATAGCAGAAGAAGTAATGGGCACTTCAAGTAGAATGTCAGAAGATAACGCAACAAATGAGCAACTTTCAATAAAATATTTTGAACTTTTATCTGATAATAAAAAGACGAAAGAAAGTATAGAAAATGAGCTAGATAAAATTGAAAATACAATTTCCGACCCAGGCGTAAGGGCATTATTAAAAATGAAACGTTTAGAAAAGAATAGTTAGTTTGCTTATGAGGCCCGTAGATAGAGGAAATACACCACAAGTTGCAAGAGCTAACAAAACAGTCGCAGATTATAAAGATTGGAGACAAGACCTATTAGACAGAATAGGAAATTATTGTTCATACTGCAATATGGTTTTAAATGATAGTCCGCAAGTTGAACACGTTGTTCTCAAAAATCCTCAAGCGGGGCAACCCGCAGGTGCTCTTTTGGCTTGGGACAATATGTTGCTTGCTTGTGGGCCTTGTAACAGAGCGAAATCCAATAACCCTAATTCTACGGCAACGCACTATATTCCTGATTTTCACAATACACATTTAGTATTTGATTATATTGTAATTGACCACCCTAAAAAATCAAATCAAAAAGCGTGTATTCCTATTCCTAAAAATACAATTAACAATAATCAACAAGCAAAAGCCCGCAATACTATTGACTTATGTAAGTTAGACAAATTGACAATGAATCCACGTGCGACTGATTTAAGATGGAAATATAGATTTGAAGCGTGGCACTCTGCCAATTTAATTTGGCGAATAAGTTGGAATAATTGGACAGGAAATACTGATGATTTTATTCCCTTACTTGTTGATGCAGCAACAGCGAAAGGATTTTTTTCAGTTTGGTTTGAAGCATTTAATGATATTCCCAATGTTAAAAAGGCTTTGATTAACGGTTTCACAGGAACTTCACTAAACGCTTTTCAGAATGTTTCACCTTATGACCCGACACCAAGAAATCCGACAAATCCGATTGACACAATATGAAATAAACCAGCCGCCAATAACTAAGTTTTCGTTGTATCTGAGGACGTGCAATGAAAATGGTATTGAACTGAACCGGGATTGCTTATCGTCTTCTCAAAAAAGATCAGCTGTAACCGCCAAATAACTATGTATCAAAATCGGAAAAGAAGGATGTAGCATTTTCGGAAAATCATACATCCTTCTTTTCCGGTAACAGTTCCTTTTGTGGGATTCCTCTACATCAACGGATGGCTGTTTCTCTCTCTATGATACGCTATTTTTGCCTGAAACATCTCTGACATCTTGTCGGCTCGCCATATCGCTTCTTCGGCTAATTCACCATAAAATAAATCATTGATCGTCTCATAAAACAACTGTAACCATTGATCAAAGTGTTCTCTTTCTACGGGTAACGTAGCGTGTGGTGGAAAGGGTGCGCCCTGATATGTATGGTCATCCAGCAAAACTGTTTGCCAAAAGGTCACCATCTTCTCTAAGTGTTCCGGCCACCTGTCCTTAATACGCTCGTTAAATATATTGGCAAGGAGTTTGTCTTCCCGTATCTTGTCGTAAAAGGTATATACCAGCTCCCTGATATCTTCTAAATTTTCTATTTTTTTCATTCCGGTTGAAATATTGGGTTTCGGATAAAATTTATATCTGTCAAACTATTTAAAAAACGAATTAAGTCATTACGCTCCACTTCGGAAAGGCTAAAACCCTTGATCAACGGACTCTTTGATGGGTACGGAAATCCGCCTTTTTCATACCCGCGGATGACGTCGCTTAGCGTAGCTACACTACCATCATGCATATAGGGCGCCGAAAAGGCCACATTTCGCAAACCTGGAACCTTATACTTGCCCAGGTCTTCCTCCTTTAAGGTTAACCTATATCGTCCATCTTCGGGGTTATCGGAATATTGTCCATTATTCTCAAATGAGTAATTAGTCAAATTGACTCCACTATGACACTGTGTACACCCACACCGCTCACTTTCAAACAATTCCAAACCCCGTCGAGCACTCGCTGAAAGAGCACTCTTCTGACCTGATAAATACTTATCATAATCACTTTGCGCACTGATGAGGCTTCGCTCAAAACAAGCGAGTGCCCTTGTAACGACATAGGCATCCGGCATACGACCATAAGCCTTCATCGCCATATCGATGTACTCGGGATTCTGGTTGACTCGTCGGACTATGGCCGGCATATTAAAGTTAAATTCATTGTGCTCCTGAATGGGCACCAATATTTGCATTTCGATAGTGGGTACACCACCGGCACCGGTATAATATGGTTGATAAGCCAAATTGATGAGGGGCGGCACATTAAGCGTCGTGTTGAGATCATTAACACCTTTTGTAAATGCTTTATTATCACCAAAAGCAAAGGTTTGGTGGTGACAGGATGCACAACTCTTTGTACTATCATAGGAAAATAAGGGATCATAAAACAATCTCTTCCCAAGTTTCCACCTATCCTGCGTAAATTGATTGTCTTCCGGTTGTGGCACAGCCTCAAAATGCGCCGGGACTTCCATCAATTCCGGAAAGTTGATTATTTCCTCTTTGTTACAGGAAAGAAATAAAAAAACCAATAATACCGATACGGTTAGTGTGTATGTTTTAATACGTAACAAGACGCTGAACCATCATTGGATGCCCCTTGCGGTACATCGTGACAAAATAGATTCCGGGAATCATATCACTGGTTTTGATTGCTGAACCATCTTTCATATTCCGGATTGTATTTATTGTTCTGCCATAGATATCGGAAACAACGATATCAAATTCTTCCTTTGCTGTAGTATGTATGATTACTTCTCCCTGACCGAAGTGAATCAAGTTGGGCTGTAACTGAAAAGTTGTATGTTGTATCGTCTTATTTGACGCTGTTTTATCCCAGCTAAATACATACTTTTGAAAGTTCTCAGCCAACTTTATGGCAAACTTAGTAGGTCCATGATAAAATATTCCGATGGAAGCATCCAACTGAAGCATGGCCATGTCATAATCCCCACGTATAGGAATATTCAATTCACCATTGGATGCGTCCACATCCATATAAATTTCCTGTTGTCTATAGTTCTCATTACCGAGTGTATGTATCTGAAATGGACTTTCAAACTGATTGCCTCCTTCTCCTTCCAAAGCGATAAAGTTGTATCCGGAAGCCCATCCCCAGTGCATTGCGGGCTCCTTAAGTGCCAGTGGATGACCTTCGGGATAGACGGATGGATCCGCATTGTTATGGGCAGGATCGACTCCGATATGGAAAATTACTTTTTCCAAATGTTGTACATCAAATACACCCAACTCAAAGGAAGACCTTTTGGTAACATCGGCAAGAATCCAATAATTGTCCACAGGAGTAACCTTTCCTCCGTCGTGTACCAACGAAATTTCTGAAATATAATATTCTAATCGCGTTATTTTAAAGGGTGTATTGAGATCATTATTGCCGGTATTTTCTAACGTGAATGGATTGCCACCCAGATAGTGATTGATATTAAAAAAAACTTTATTTTGAGCTTGCGACAAAGTGATGACACTGCTCAGTATAAAAAGTAGTAGGTTTTTTCTCATAGGTAAGACTAAATTATAATACTCGTTAATATTTTACACAAATCTACACTTTTTATTTATAAATAAATCAAAATCACCACATTGAGTATTGTTCCTCCTTAAAATATTCCTTTTTTTACCACTACGTTTAGTTTTTTTCTCTTAAAGCACTTTATTCAATCCGAATTTATCGTAAACACAATCCAGCATAACACAACTTCTATCACGATAATTTCAACAAGATTTGAAAACTAAGGGGTATTTTCCTAACTTTGTCGATTGTAACAAATCTGAAAGGTTTCCAACTATTCATAATTAAACTTCGCATCGCTAAACCTGTTTATTATACTTTGACTTACCCATAATTAATAAATCAATATTCAGCAAAATGTCAGCTATTCAAGAATTTAACGACTATCGAAGCCGCATGAACGATAGGATCATGGCACAAGACAACAAGGTTATCAAGCGTTTTTGGAGTTTGGACAATCAGACTTACCAGGCTGAAGCGCTGGATGTTCGGACAAAGGAGATGCTTGGGCTCGTGGCTTCCATGGTGTTGCGCTGCGATGATTGTATCAAGTATCATTTACAACGTTGTCATGAAGAAGGTATTTCGACGGAAGAGATTTTTGAGATTCTGTCTGTTGCCATCATTGTTGGAGGTTCAATATGTATCCCGCATACGCGAAGAGCTGTGGAGTTTTGGGACGAATTATTAAATAATAAATAATACATGAAAACTATTTCTTTTTTGGACGAGCTCAATGAAGTTCAATATAAGGCAGTCACAACCATCAACGGTCCTGTAATGGTTATTGCCGGGCCCGGATCCGGTAAGACGAGGGTCCTGACATATCGAATTGCCTATATGATGGAGCAAGGTATCAATCCCCGCAACATACTTACCTTAACATTTACCAATAAGGCGGCAAGAGAGATGAAAGAGCGACTTGAAAAAGTCGTAGGACCGCAATCCAACTATGTATGGGCAGGAACCTTTCACTCTATTTTTGCTAAAATTTTACGCATTGAAGCCGATAAAATCGGTTTTCCGCCCTCTTTTACAATATACGATTCTGACGATACCAAATCTATGCTCAACCACATCGTCAAAGATCTACAGTTAGACTCCAAGCTCTATACCGCCAACTTGTTGTATAATCGCATTTCTTCTGCCAAAAGCCAACTTATTAGCCCGGCATCCTATCTCAATGATCACGTCTTGAATGAAGAAGATAAGGCAAAAAAGGTTCCCTTAGTCGGCCAAATTTATTACAATTATGCCGAGCGATGTAAAAATGCGGGTGCAATGGATTTTGATGATTTACTTTTCAATACCTTTATTCTCTTTCATCGCAATCCGGACAATGTTCTTGAAAAATATCAACAGAAATTCAAGTACCTGCTCGTAGATGAATTTCAGGATACCAATTTCCTCCAATATGCTATCCTAAAAAAATTAATTAAATACCCCGGTAGTCAGCACAATTTGTGTATTGTGGGCGACGATGCGCAGAGTATTTACGCCTTTCGTGGAGCTACAATAGAAAATATACTCGATTTTAGCAAGGATTTTCCACAATTACAGACCTTTAAACTGGAACAAAATTACCGATCCGGTCAGTATATCGTCAACGCAGCTAATAATGTAATCAACTATAATCACCGCCAAATCAAAAAAGAAATATGGACTTCTCAGGCTGATTCTACTAAAATAACAGCCATCAGAGCTCTAACCGATAATGAAGAAAGCCGTAAGGTGGTAGATGCCATATTTGAACATAAAAACAGAAATCACATCACCAATAGTGAAATTGCTATTTTGTACCGAACCAATGCCCAAAGCAGAAATTTTGAGGAACATTTGAGGCGCGCCAACATTCCATATAAGATTTATGGCGGTATGTCTTTCTATCAGCGGAAAGAAGTGAAAGATCTATTGGCTTATTTCAGGCTCGTAGTCAATCTAAAAGATGAAGAGGCTTTTCGGCGTATCGTCAATATTCCAAAGAGAGGAATCGGCGACACCTCCATTGATAAGTTGCTCAACTATGCTCATGAACACAACATTACAGTGTGGGATGCCATAGATGCGGCCATCGTTACCGGCAAGGCACAAGCATCTTTATTGGAATTTAAAAAGTTAATCCTTCAAGCCAACCAATTTTCTTTGAGCAATGATGCCGATAAAGTGGCAGAACTGGTGTATCAGAAATCTGATATGGCCAAAATGTATAAAGAGGATAAGACCAATGAAGGAAAGAGCCGTATGGAAAACATAATTGCTCTCATGGATGGTATTCAGGGATTTGTTGATAACGATGAGGTTGTCTTAGACGATGATGGTGAAATATTGGTGGAGAAAAGTCGTGGAATGGTGGAATATCTACAGAGTATCTCTTTAATTACAGACTTTGATAACGAGTCTTCCGACGGGGATCATGTCAACTTAATGTCGGTTCACTCCTCTAAGGGTTTGGAATTTGATAGCGTCTTTGTGGTAGGATTAGAAGAAAAGTTGTTTCCTTCCTTTATGTCGCTGCACCAGGAATCATTGATTGATGAAGAAAGAAGATTGTTTTATGTCGCCATCACGCGTGCCCGTAAATTACTAACGCTTACTTATGCCAACAGTAGAACGCAATTTGGAAATATTGTGTTTAACAAGCCGAGTAGGTTTTTGGAAGAAATTGGTGATGACAACTTAGCCTCCTCTATACATCAGCCAAGAAACTTAATGCAAGAAAGAGATACTCGTTCAAAGGTTATGGGTTCATTTACTAAAAAACCGATTCATCAAGCAGCACAAACTCAATTTAATATTGTCGCTAGTCCAATATCTGCATTTCAGCCCGGAGTTAAAGTATTGCATCCTAGATTTGGTTATGGAAAGATAATTTCGCTTGAAGGACAAGCCGATG
The DNA here is from genome assembly GCA_934699305.1 of uncultured Saprospiraceae bacterium. Classification (GTDB taxonomy): domain Bacteria; phylum Bacteroidota; class Bacteroidia; order Chitinophagales; family Saprospiraceae; genus Parvibacillus. The sequence continues at coordinate 30,947 of CAKUWM010000002.1, forward strand.
CCAGAATGGCTGTTATCCACTTCGATACTTTCAGTGATGATAACAAGCGAATTTTGTTGAAATTTGCTAAGATGCAAGCTTTATAATATAAGTACATACAAATTAGGTTACATTTCTAACCCGTATTCTTACATAAATGAAGACGATATTACATTTAAAGCATGGTCTTAGCTATACCAGTCCAAACTATGTTTCATAATAAATTGTTCCACGTGAAACATTTTTTATATATTAAAAAATTAAATGTCTTAAAAATGACATCTATTTCGTTATTTGTATAAAATATATAACAAAAATATTTCATATTTGCCTGATAAAATCATTTTATGAAAGTACTTAAGTTCGGCGGCTCTTCTCTTGCCACAGGCGAAAGGATAAAAAATGTCGCTCAAATTATTTGTAAAGCAAAGAGTAAAAAAAATCAACTCATCGTCGTCGTATCCGCTTTTAGCGGAATTACTGATTTACTTATCCGCTGTGGACAATTAGCCCAAAAAGGTAATAAACAATATGAACAACTCCTTTCCAATATTTCTGAAAGATGCATTCAAATTAATAATGAACTTTTTCCACATAGTTCAGACAATGCATTGTTAGACCAACATCTCACTACCCTTTTAGAAGAATTATCCGGATTACTCAATGGTATTTATCTACTGCGCGAACTATCCGATCGTTCACAGGCATTATTAGTTTCATTCGGAGAAAGAATTTCAGCTACTACACTATCCTACTATTTAAATTCTATAGATAATCCTTCAGAATATATCGATGCAAGAAATTTCATAAAGACAGATTCCAACTTTCTCAAGGCAAGAGTTGATTTCCTGGCAACACACCATCTCATCCGAGAACACTTCAAAAACAAAAAAAATATATCCATTGTAACCGGCTTTATTTCCTCTAATCACGAAGGGACGACCACTGTATTAGGCCGAGGTGGCTCGGATTATTCTGCCTCAATTTTTGGCGCAGCGCTATCTTCCAAAGTGATTGAAATATGGACTGATGTCAATGGTGTCATGAGCGCCGATCCAAGAAAAGTAACGGACGCTTTTACCATCCCTCAGCTTACTTATGACGAAGCATCGGAAATAAGCCATTTTGGAGCTAAAGTAATTTATCCGCCTTCTATTATTCCGGCAAAGCAGGTACATATACCCATCCTGATTAAAAATTCATTTCAACCATCCCACCCCGGAACTATTATCAATCATGATAAAACGCTAGTCCAATCGATTCTGAAAGGTGTAACTTCTATTCCCAATGTTTCTTTGATTACACTCTCAGGAGGTGGATTGGTTGGTGTGCCCGGTAGCGCAGCTAAATTATTTCAGGCACTTTCCCAATACAACATAAATATAATCCTCATTTCTCAAGGTTCATCTGAAAACTCAATCTCATACGTCATATCTTCCCATGAAGTAGAACAAGCTGTCATTGCTCAAAACAAAGCCTTTGAAAAAGAAATTTTAGCGGGCATCATTGAAGAAGCCAAAGTCCAGAACAACCTGTGTATCATATCCATTGTTGGTGAAAACATGTACCGTACGCCTGGTATCGCAGGCAAAATGTTTAGAACTCTCGGTACCAATGGTATTAATGTATTTGCCATTGCTCAGGGTTCAAGCGAATTAAATATTTCCGCCGTTATTCACATCGACAATGAAATTAAAGGATTGCAACTGCTCCATGAAATGTTCTTCCTTTCCAAAAATATTCGTATCAACTTATTCTTAGCTGGAACCGGTTTGATAGCATCTACTTTACTCAGACAAATAGAAAAGCAAAATGCATATCTAAAACAACATAAAAATATTGAAATCAAACTCATCGGCATCACCAATACTTCTAAAATGTACTTCCAGAAAGAAGGAATTTCCTTAAAAAACTGGAAAAAAGAACTCAATCAAGAAGGAAATTTATCCAACAATACCACGTTTGTCAATATGTGCATTGAAGCGAATCTACCCAATTCTATATTTGTTGATTGTACAGCCTCTGGTGATATACCTTCACATTTTGAACGAATTCTAAATCATAGTATATCCATCAGTACACCCAATAAAATATCTGTGTCTGAAGATTTCAATACCTATTCTTTACTAAAAGAAACAGCGAGAAAAAACAACGCATTATTCTGCTATGAAACAACTGTTGGTGCCGGATTACCAATCCTAACAACCCTCAATAATTTATTGGAAAGTGGCGATAAAATATTGTCTATCGAAGGTGTTTTCAGTGGATCTGTATCCTATATATTTAATACCTTTTCAGACAAAATTCCGTTTTCAGACGTCGTTGAAGATGCATCGAAAAAAGGTTATACTGAACCTGATCCAAGAATTGATTTAAACGGAATAGACGTAACACGTAAATTAACCATACTGAGTAGGGAGGCAGGTTTTAATCTCAAAAAGAAAGATTTCAAAGTAAAGAAATTTTTGCCAAAAGCCATACAACAGGCTAAAACAATGGATGAATTTTGGATGGAAATAAACAAGGCGAATGAATACTTCGAAAGCTTGGCAACCAAGGCGAAAAATGATAAATCCAAATTGCGTTTTATTGGAACCATTACGAAGGATTCTGCCCAATTAGCTCTCAAATCAGTGAATAAAAAAAGTCCGTTTTATCACCTTAACGGAAGCGACAATATGATCGTTTTTACAACGGAAAGATATAAAGACAGACCCTTGGTAATACAAGGTCCGGGAGCAGGAGCTGAAGTTACTGCATCCGGAATTTTTGCAGAAATACTTTCCATTATTTCATTTATAAAAGATTAATTATGTCATCGGGCATCAAAGTATTTGCACCTGCCAGCACCTCAAATTTAGCTTGTGGTTTTGATTCTCTGGGTATAGCTTTAGAAAAACCGGGTGATAATATCATATTTAGAAAAACAGATTCAAAAGGTTTAAAAATTACCAAAATAATAGGAGCTGATAGAAAATTACCCACCGATATTCAACAAAATACAGCCGGAGTTGCTGCAATGGCATTATTGAAACATGTTGATATGGAAAATATCGGTATAGATATGGAAATCCACAAAAATATGCCTTCGGGAAGTGGATTGGGTTCAAGTGCAGCAAGTGCCGCAGCCGCTGTCTTAGGTATTAACACAATTCTAAATTTAGGACTTACTAAGAGGGAATTATTGCCTTTTGCCGTGCAAGGAGAAATGGTTGCATCCGGAAGTATTCATGCAGACAATATAGCACCATCCCTCCTTGGAGGAATGATATTTATACGGGATAATCAAAGTCTGGATATATACAAACTTCCTTATATACCCGGTATTTACCTAGCAATGGTTCATCCTAATATCACCATTATGACAAAGGAAGCAAGGGCAATTCTTTCTCCTACGATAACACTCAAACAACATATACAACAAGCGGCAAACTTAGCTGCATTCGTTTTAGCCACTTATACTTCTGATATAGATCTATTGTCAAAATCAATTCAAGATGTCGTCATCGAACCGCAAAGAGCTGGTCTTATACCTCATTTTTATGAGGTCAAAGAAGCTGCTTTAAATCAAGGAGCTTTAGGCTGTAGCATCAGTGGTGCCGGACCTTCCTTATTTGCTTTATGTTCCAATAGCCTTATTGCTGATGAAGTTGCTATTACAATGAAAAAAACTTTTGAAAATCACAATATTCAAGCATCGTCATTTGTTTCTCCTATCAATCATGAAGGTGCAATAATTATATAAACATATACCATGATTTACATTAGTACCAGAAATAATAAAAAAGAATATAATTTTGAACAAATTATGCGTCTTGGCATACCGGATGATGGCGGTTTGTTTATTCCCTTAGAAATTCCAAAGTTTTCCAAAAGCTATATAGATGATCTTGTCAATAAAAGTTTTGAACAGATAGCGTTTGATGTAGCCCGATTATTTATTGACTCCCAAATATTTACGGATAATGAGTTAAAAGAAATCATTTCAAACGCGTTGAACATCAATTTACCTTTAAAAGTAATGACCAATGATTTGGGAATTTTTGAATTATTTCATGGACCTACCGGCGCATTTAAAGATTTTGGCGCCCGTTTTATGGCTTATTCTTTAAATGCATTACAAAAAAAACACGATAAAAAAGTAACAATAGTCACCGCTACATCCGGCGATACCGGCGCTGCCGTAGCATCGGCTTTTCATAATATTCAACATATCAATGTATTTATCTTATATCCGAAAGATAGAGTCAGTGAATTTCAGGAAAAACAAATAGCCGGTTTGGGTGACAATATTCACGCCTTAGAAATAGAAGGTACTTTTGATGATTGTCAAAGTATTGTCAAAAAGTGTTTTGCTGACAAAGAATTTAAAACGAATTTAAATCTAACTTCTTCTAATAGTGTAAACTTTTCGAGACTAATTCCTCAGATTATCTATTATTTTGAAGCTTATAAAAGGGCATGTATGATCGGTCATAGTAAAATATCCATCATTGTACCCAGTGGAAATTTCGGAAATATAACCGGCGGCGTGTATGCTTTAAAAATGGGACTTCCTATATACAAGTTAGTCGCTGCTACTAATTCAAATGATGTATTTCCAAATTATATCCATCATGGCATCTATACGCCTGAAAAAATCAGTAAAAAAACCATCAGCAATGCAATGGATGTAGCTAACCCATCCAATATAGAAAGACTATTTTCAATCTATCGTTCCACGTGGAACAATATAGCAAAAGACATTCACAGTAATTCTATTGAGGATAATATTACCAAATTATGCATCGAAAACTTCTATAAAAAATACAACTATCTACCGGATCCACATACTGCTGTTGGTATATCAAATTATTATCTGGAGAACATGACACATAGCGATATTTTTTATATCGTCTTCTCTACAGCACACCCCTATAAGTTTAAAGATGTTATTCATTCCATTTCTCCTAATATTCAGGTATCCGAAAATAATTATACACAACAATATGAATCTGTAGAAATTAAAAAAACAACGTTTAAACCTGATTTAGAAGAAATAAAAAACTTTATAACCAGGCTATCTTAACGCCATTTACACAAATAATCTCGGTCGATTAGATAGTATATTCTAATCCGTATTATTGATTACTTTATTTTACTTAAAAAATCACCCAATATATTATTAAATTCATCCGGCAACTCCATCATAGGACTGTGACCACATTCATCTAAAAAATATAACTCAGAATTCTTTATCAATTCGTGAAACTTATCCGCTACAAATGGTGGTGTTATTGTATCATTCTTTCCCCATATCAATAATGTCGGAGCCACTATCTTATGTAACATATTCTCTAAATTATGACGAACAGCAGACTTAGCCGTTGCAATTATTCGAATACCCTTTCCCCTATCATTTACAATACCATATACTTCATCCACCAACTCCTTAGTAGCAACTTCAGGACGATAAAATGTTGCTTCCGTCTTCTTCTTTATAAAATTATAATCTCCTCTTCGTGGATATGTGCTTCCCATAGCACTTTCAAACAATCCACTACTCCCGGTTAATATTACAGATGAAATTCGCTCAGGTCGCTTCAATGCATATAATATAGCAATATGCCCGCCCAATGAATTACCCAAAACATGCACTTTATCAATACCCATGTATTCTACAAACTCATCGATATAATCAACCAAACCGGCAACCGATACCTTCAATATGGGTAATTCGTATATTGGCAAAACAGGTATAATAACCCGATATTTCTCTTTAAAATGATTAAATAAACCGTTGAAATTACTCAACCCACCAAATAATCCATGCAACAAAAGAATTACTTCCCCTTCCTCTTTCGATTGCTTATATTTAAATTTATCCGAAGTAATTATTGGATAATCCATATTCTTAATTATTTACTTTAATTATTATAATTGCAATTTTAGTTTTCTAATTTATTCTTTACTTACCTTTAAATGTGTGTTTCCTATAAATCGATAATTCATATACAATATAGAACTTATAATTAATACAGCTCCCAATTGATGCGTCACGCCTAAAAATACGGGTAAACTACCTTTGCAATTCATTACCGTTAATATCCCTATAAAGACTTGAAAACACAAAGCTCCAATAAATATCATAACTACATTGAAAAAATATGTATTGTTCTTTAACGCCTTCGTCCATCTAAAAAATATTACAAATCCCAATATAAATATCAAATATGCAATGTTTCTATGAAAAAATTGAAAAAATGCAGCCGCAAATGCATGACTATCATACTCAATCATGTTATTCCACGTCCAATTGCTCCCTTTCAACAAATCATAAGGTATATATGTTCCATTCATCAAAGGCCATGTCGGATATGATAATCCTGCCTTCATCCCTGACACAACACCTCCTAACAATAGTTGTACAATCAACAATACATTAATAACTTTTATTATTCCTACTTCTTTGCCTATCACCATTGCCCTCCTTTTTGGAAACGTTACTTTCAACGTTGTCCAAAACAAATAGGCATACACCAAAAAAGCAAGGTTCAAGTGTACTGTTAATTTATAAGCATTTACCCATGGTCTGTTTATCAATCCACTGGCAACCATTATCCAGCCAAAAACACCGACTAATCCTCCCAATAAAACAATCACTATCAGATCTATCATCAAAGATTTCTTTATCTGCTTCTTCACTAAAAACCAACAAAACGGAATGATAAATACAAAACCCAATGACCTCGCCCAAAGCCTGTGAAAATACTCCCAAAAATATATAAACTTAAACTCGGATAATTCCATACCCTTGTTGATCTTATGGTATTGAGGCGTCTGCTTATACAATTCAAATGCCTCATTCCATTCTACTTCACCTACCGGTGGAAAAGTCCCTATCGCTATCTCCCACTTTGTGATGGACAAGCCGGAACCCGTAAGCCGGGTTATTCCACCTATCATCACCTGAATCGTTATCATGAAAATACCAATCCATAACCAATTTCTTACAGCATTGGAATGGCGATGTGAAGCATCTTTCTGAAGTTCTGTGATACTTAATTCCACAAATATGCTTTTCAATTAAACAAAGCCAAAAGTAAAACAATAAAGAGAAAAATTTAGACCTTTTTTCTCACACTCATTTATAATAAATATATTTATAAAATTATATAAAAAAAAGATTGTTGTTATAGATGAGTGTTAATTTGTGTAAAACAATTTTTATTATATTTTGAAATGTCAGATTTAACATTGTTGAGGAAGTTTTGTTAATTAATTGAGTGTGATAAATTATTGAATATTAATTTGTTATATTAATTATACACATATTCACATTTCATATTTATTTTAATAATGTATGTAAATATTTTAAGTACACCCTGTTGAATTAAATGAATTATTTGTAATTAAATTGGGAGTAAATACCAACATATTTAGTTTTTGGATATATATTTTTTATAAATTTTATTTATCCACATTTTAAAATTATTTATCCACATTTATTTTTAACATATATAATATTATTTATAGGTATAATGAATACATTTGTAATTTATAACATAGGCACATTTATTTATATGTTATTAACTTTAATTTTTTAGAAGTGAGAGTGATCATTCAACGAGTTTTAAGTTCCTCTGTGACCATCGATGGTAATCTTTTTTCTTCCATAGATCATGGATTACTTGTATTGCTTGGTGTTACGGAAGAGGATGGTCCGGAAGATGTAGATTATCTTGCTCATAAGATTGCGCAGATGCGTATCTTTGGAGATAGGGAAGGAAAGATGAACTTAAGTGTTTTGGATGTTCAGGGTGAGGTCATGGTCATCAGTCAATTTACCTTATTTGCACAAACAAAGAAAGGTAATCGACCGTCATTTATTTTAGCAGCCAGGCCGGATAAAGCTATTCCCCTCTATGAATCTTTTTTACATAAAATGGATATGATAACCATGAAAAAGACGGCATGTGGCGTATTTGGTGCTGATATGAAGGTTGAATTAATCAATGATGGTCCGGTAACGATATTTATTGACTCAAAACAAAAAGATTTATGACTATAAAAGAATATAGGGAGAAAGTAGATTCCTGGATTAAACAACATGGAGTCCGCTATTTTGATGAAAAAACCAATAGCTTATTGCTCGTTGAAGAAGTAGGAGAATGGTCACGTCTCATTGCGCGTATTTATGGCGAACAATCGTTTAAGTCAGAACAAGCTGCTCAAGAGGGTCAACGACAATTGGAAGATGAATGGGCAGACATTTTATTTGTCCTTACCTGTCTTGCCAATCAAACCGGCATTAATATTGAAGAAGCCATTACAAGAAACTTTGAGAAAAAAACTGCTCGTGATAGTGACAGACACATGAAAAATGATAAATTAAAGCTGAAATAACATTCTATATTTACAGCAAATTTTAAGATATGTGGAATTACATCAGAGAATCAATCCGAAGAAAGCGCGCACGTCGTTATACCACGACTTACGAGACAGAATTAGATACCTTTGATATCATTGGTATAGGAAAAATTTTGTTTGCCAATTGGACTAACCCCTTAGTTGAAAAAAAACGGATTTCTGATGAACAAATTGGCTTTTTTAGGAAATTCTTGAAAAGAGGTGATTTGGCAGTTGATATTGGTGGCAATGTAGGACACATGACTATTCCCATGGCATTAGCAGCCGGTAAAGAGGGAAAAGTAGTCACCTTTGACCCCAACCCTTATGTCTTTGAAATTCTAAAGAAAAACACTTCGCTCAATCCACAATGGACCAATATTGATCCTCATCCGTATGCTATAACCGACCATCCCGGTGAATTTTTTTACAACTCCTCTGAAGCTTCTTTCAACAATGGCGGCATCTCTGAAGACGAACAAAGTCGCCACGGAAAGTTTAGACTCGACCATAAAATAACCGGTATTCAATTAGAATCCTTTTTAAATGAAAATTATGCCGAAAAAATGGATCGCCTGAAATTAATTAAGATAGATACAGAGGGTTACGACAAAGAAATTATCCGATCAATTATTCCGCTCCTAAAGAAATACAAGCCAACCGTAATTACGGAATGTTTTAAGAAAAATGACGCCGCTGCGCGAACCGAACAGTTTAATTTATTGTCGGAATGTGGCTATACACTGTATTATTTTTCAGATTTCACTATAGATGCACAGGTAGAGCAAATCCGAAAACCGGAAGATATGATGCGCTGGCAGCACTTTGACTTATATGCGGTGATGGAAGATTGAAAAAGGAACCTTAATCCTTATTCTTCTTTGGGTTTCTTTTTAAACTTTCCTGACTTCCATGCTTCAATAAATTGTTTCCACGCCATGACATTCATTAGTTGAATGGGTTTGGTCTGCCCCTGATAATAGTATGTTGCAGCATTCTGACGCATAAAAGACTGGGTAGATTCATTACCATCAACCGGAATCTTATCGTAGAGGGAAGCAATAACCCGCTTGTTGAGATTTTCCTGTATTCTATCGGATATATCACTGTTGACATCCATGGCTAAAAATTCGGCGTGGTAATTATCTTTGTCCGGCCAAGGATAGATAATTGTTTCAGGTAGCAAAATATTATCAAATGTCATGATTTGAAAGACAGAATAACGGTTGGTCGTCAGAGTATCAGGAATTTGATATCTCACCGTTTTATAGCCCACATAGGAAAAAACAATGGTTTCGCCCTTTTCTACCACCAAAGAGAAAAATCCATCCCAATTGGTATAGGTTCCCCTTGTTGTCCCCTCGACAGCAATGGTTACATACGGCATTTTAACCGGTTGACCTTTTTCTTGTGTCACGACTACGCCACTTAACTGAATGGGTCCTAAATGCCCTTTTTGACCATTTACAGTCCAGGTAATCGCAAAAAGTAATAGAAAAAATACCGCTTTTAATCTCATAGAATGACTTAATAAACCTAAAGAACAAACTTATAACGTTTTTAAATAGAAAAAGTGGAAAAAATGAGAAAGTTTATTTTTTCATTTTTGTGGCTTCATGAAAATGCAAGATTCTGTCACATGATTATACCTAATTGGAATCAATTTACAAATCGTATTCAGCACTATACGATTATTCAAAACCAATATTGCTGAATTAGGATTGAAAATAATAATAAAACCACAGTAAAAGCACTTTTTTATTCATACCCTTTGATTACCCTCAAACCTATTCATATTAAGCGTTTCGACCAATTTGAGCCTAAAAAATGTCCATTAAGCCTAATCAAAGAAAAAATGTTATTCAATATAAATTTATTGTTATTCAATAAATATTTATTACTTTTGCCCTGTAATTAAAAATATAGAAATATGACAAAGTTGAATGACATTGTATTTACGGTACTAAAGGTGATTGCCTGGATTATCTTTGTGGGTCTATGTATAGATGCAGGTGGACTGATAGTCAATTTTTTATTTAGCATCTTCAATCCGGAATTTGTGGCTAAGTTGTATCAAAAGCTGGATTTGAGTATGTTGTATAAACAGAGTAAGTGGGCTTTTTTCAGGGTATATAGTCTTGCCCTGACAATATCCGTTTTAAAGGCTATTATGTTTTATGTCGTTATTGAAATGTTGCACAAACTGGATTTAAAACAACCATTTAGTTCTATTGTCGCACACAAAATTGCTGTTTTATCTTATTATGCTTTTTCTATAGGTATCTTCAGTTTTGTAGCAAAGCAGACCGTACAGAATATGGAGAAATATGGATATTCGACAGAACGATTAAACCAATTTTGGGTTGACAGCGAAGCCTTTATCATTATGGCAGCCGTGGTGTATATCATTGCACAGATATTTAAAAGAGGCGTGGACGTTCAGCAGGAAAATGAATTAACGGTATAAGATATGTCGATTATAGTGAATTTAGATGTGATGATGGCAAAGCGGAAGATGTCTTTGAATGAGCTTTCTGAGAAAGTGGAGTTAACATTATCCAATCTTTCTATCTTAAAAACCGGAAAAGCGAAAGCGATACGTTTCAGTACCTTAGAAGCGATATGCAGCGCACTTGATTGTCAGCCGGGAGATATTCTTGAGTATGTAGATGATGGACAGGATGACAATGAGGAATGGAAATAAAAAGGTAATGTTTTCTCCGGCGTAGGAAACAATGATTTCTTTGGAGTAGTTCTCTATACGGATGTTTTCCATTTTACTTCGTATTTTGCGCACATACTTTTATCCTTAAAAACCCCATGGAGTATGTGGAAGCAAATAGTAGCAGGAATTTATTTTTTTCTTATCCAACAAATGGCGGTTGCGCAAGTAAAGTTGCCCATTGTTGATGGCTCTTTATTTAGCAAATATTATCATCAGCGCGTGAGTTACTTTAGGCACATGCCCGAGACGCAGCACGACGTCATTTTTTTGGGCAACAGCATTACGGATGGCAGCGAATGGAATGAGTTATTTGGTGACAAGAAGATAAAAAACAGGGGGATCAGTGCTGATATAACACCCGGTCTTTTCTTTAGACTGGATGAAGTTGTGGGAAGGAAGCCCGACAAAATATTTTTATTAATCGGAACCAATGACTTGGCAAGAGGGATTCCGGCTGATACTATGTTGAAAAATATATTTTTAATTAACCGTTTTATTAAGCAGGAAAGCCCGACTACCAGGCTATATGTCCAAAGTATTTTACCGGTGAATGATGTTTTTGGTTTGTTTACCGGACATACCGGCAATACCCTTGCCATTCTCAGGGCAAATGAAATATTGCGCAATGCAGCGAATACAGAAGGATATACATTTATCGACCTCTATCCTCATTTTATCAATGCTGAAGGCATGCTGGATACCATGTACAGCAATGACGGACTCCATTTGATGGGAGGTGGATATCTATTGTGGAAACATCTGATTTATCCAAAGGTATATGACTTACAGGAAAAACCGTCTTTGATACCCTTACCTGCTCATGTGGAATGGAAACGAGGTTTTTTCCCATTATTTGAATGCTCTTCCATCGTCATCAACGACAATAAAATCATTAGCGAAGCCGACTATTTGCAGCGACTTTTAAAAGAGAAGGGTTGGGATATACCGGTTACCAAAAAGGTTAACCCATCAGCTAAAAACATTATCTTAAGCTTAACATCGGATGATAAAAAACAATTGCCGGCAGGAAGCTATTCTGTGGACATAACCAATACCGAAATTGTCGTGAAAGCTACCACACCACAAGGAATATACTATGGCATTCAGACCTTGAGACAGTTGATGCGGGATGGTGCAATAGTGGATGCCTGTGCGATACAAGACCAGCCGGCATTTCCATGGCGTGGGTTTATGGTAGATGTAGGTCGCAACTATATGTCGATGCCACTTCTAAAGCAGATGATTGACGTAATGGCTCAGTACAAACTAAATATTTTTCATTTTCATGGGACAGAGGATATAGCATGGCGATTTGCCAGTGCGCAGTATCCGCAACTCACAGCGCCTGAAAATATGCTTCGCAATAAAGGAATGTACTATACCAAGGAAGAGATACGGGAATTGACGGACTATTGTAGAGATCGACATATAACCTTCGTTCCGGAGATAGATATGCCGGGGCATAGTGCTGCCTTTAGCCGTGCTATGAAGGTGGATATGCAGAGTGATAGCGGCATGACAATTTTGAAAAATATACTCGATGAGTTTTGTGAAAGTTACGACGTGCCCTATTTTCATATTGGTGCGGACGAAGTAAGGATTACCAATAAGGACTTTGTTCCTGAAATGACGGATTTTTTGGAACAAAGAGGAAAACAAGTCATTGGGTGGCAGCCGGGTGGCAACTTTACAAAGAGCACCATTCGCCAACTGTGGATGGACGACAATGCCCACCATTCTTCCGGCGATAAAGTGCGGTATATTGATTCCCGTCACCTGTATCTCAACCACATGGATCCGATGGAAGCGGTGACGACGATATACAACCGTAAGATAGGGGACAAAGAAAGGGGCGACAACAACATCATGGGAGGAACAATATGTTTGTGGCCGGATCGGGCGGTAGCTAAAGAAGAAGATGTATTGCGGATGAATCCGGTTTATCCCGGCATGTTGGCATTTGCTGAGCGTAGCTGGTGCGGTGGTGGACAGTCAGGTTGGGTAGCCAATATAGATGACGGGGACAAAGCCGGTTTCATAGAATTTGAACAGCGTTTGTTGGATAATAAGAAAACGTTTTTCGAAGACAATATCTTTAACTATGTCAAGCAATCCGATATCGTTTGGCAGCTCTATGGACCCTTTCCCAATGGTGGAGATGTAGAAAAAGCCTTTCCTCCGGAAAAAAAAGCACAAAGCTTGACACAGGAGAAGGCATACAAAGAAGTCACCGGCGGTACCGTTGTATTACGCCATTGGTGGGCGCCCCTGATAAAAGGCGGAATAGCGGCTCCGGAAGATAGTACGACATGGTATGCTACTACAAGGATATGGTCAGATGAGGCAGGAGTAAAGTCATTTTGGATAGGTTTTAATAACGTGTCTCGTTCGCCGGCAACGGATTCACCATTGGCGGGTATGTGGAATAATTCCGGCAATGCGGTATGGGTCAACGGACTGCTTGTGCCGCCACCACACTGGATACGTGCAGGACAGAAGGGTAATTCGGAAATCCCATTGATTGATGAAGGTTACGAATATCGGACACCCACCGATATTTATTTAAAAAAGGGATGGAATCAGATAATGGTAAAGGCGCCAATAGGCAGTTTTCGCGGTAAAGATTGGCAGAATCCGGTCAAATGGATGTTTACTTTTGTGGAAGTGAGGTGAGAAAGATTGGAATAATTATTTATTAAAGTCAAAAAATGCTTTGATCAACAATTAAACCATTTTGTAAAATGACTATCAAAGTATAAAATCTAATAATTAATCCACAAATCTTGTATCATGAAAATAAATGCATTTTTAACTTCAATCATAGTATTAATTTTCGCCATTGGAACGATGTCATTTACCAATAGTGGATGGCGAAACTTAGGGACCAAAACAGTCAATTACAGGCTCGATAAGGATGTTATGGATGTTCAATTGAGAGATGGAGTTTTTAACCAACTTAAACTGGTTGTGAGAGGTGGAACACTCAATATGCACAAGATAACCGTATATTTTGAAAATGGAGGACAACAAGACATCGAAGTGAGACAAGTCTTTCAGCGCAAAAGCTCCAGCCGGATTATAGACCTAAAAGGCAACAATCGTTTTATTGAAAAGATCGTATTTTGGTATGATTCAGTAAATTTAAGCAAGCAAAAGGCACAACTTAGTGTACTGGGTCGTTAAAAAAGAAAACACCATACAATATTAATGCCCGCAAGGGTAAAGAAGCAAACCCGACTGAGACAGGCTGGGTTTGCTTTATGATTTTTTAGCTATACGTGATATATATCCTATTTGCGGAGGTAATTGTGTTCTCGATTTCGTTATTGTGTACTACAGATTTGGATGGAGGACGAAGAATGAAGGCATAACGATTGTCTTTAATCCAAATTCCGCATTCGACAAATAAGGAATCAATCGATGTACGACACGTAATCAATGGTTCAATGAAACCATTAAAACGATTCGTACATCGGGACGTCCCTCATAATGAGCATTAGACGGTTTTTAAAAAACGTAATAGCTGAATTTGGGTATAACAACACCGAAAGTCTTTTTTTCTATTCAGCATGACTCGTCCTAAAAAAAGTTTACAGGTTAATTAATTAATTCTGTTATCGGTTTACAATTCATATTTAGTCCTGAAT
>CAKUWM010000003.1 GCA_934699305.1 uncultured Saprospiraceae bacterium
AACGTGCACCCCGCAAAGTTATATTCTCTTTCCCTACATTCCCAAATAATACTCCGACAATTGTCAATGTTAACCCACCCCTTTTTGATTGGGTTACTGAAAATCTGATCCGAAATGCATTAGATGCTATGGAAGGCAAAGGAGAAATATCCGCAGACGTATATCAAGACAGTGAAGACGTATTTATTGATATATCCGATACCGGAAAAGGTATGACATCTACACAAGCTTCAAAAATCTTTCGACCTGGATGGACAACCAAGTCAAGAGGATGGGGACTGGGACTCTCCCTTAGCAAACGAATCATCGAAGAATATCATGGCGGTAAAATATTTGTCAAAAAAACAGCTCCCGGAAAAGGAACAACCTTCACCATCCGCCTGAAAAAACATCAACCATCTGATTCATGACAACTTTTATCACTTCACCCTTCCCGATAATAGCCATCTACTCATACACCACACAGTTATTTTTACGAGAAAATTTCGGGTTTTTTATAAAAATATATAAGATGACCGCCAAAATGATGAAAAAGGTAGAAACTTCCCACTTATATTCCATTGGATGAACCCATATCTCCTTGAATAAATCCCACCTACCCAATATCTCTACAAAGTTCCAAAATATAATCACCGTAGGCACTGCATACCGGATAGCATAGTCAAATGATTGAATACGCAACAATTTACTAACGAGATATAAAGACCATATCAATGATCCGAATCCGACAATATATGTCGCGACATGCCGATCACCCGCTATCTGCTCATCATAAACCAACAACAGGACAACATAAAATGTCCATATTATCATGATGGTCTCTATAAATGTCGATACAGCAAATGGCTTTTTAAATCCCACCTGTGTCTTGATATCTTCCCGAAAACCCAAATACTTCTGCTGCCAGATATAAAAAGTGCAGTTAGACCGCGTGAAAAGATAAAAGAAATAAAAAGTACACAACAATCCCAAGGATGACATCATAACCAGATATTCACGTTTCGTCGCTATCTCATTGTCAACCATCAGGTGTGACACATTGTTTTTCTCCGCTATCCACATAAAAGAAAATTCTACCCATCCCGTCCACACCAAGACTCCTCCTAAAAACCCTAAAATCGTCGCTAATGTAGGTTTGCTATTCTTTTTTATCCCCCAAATAAGCAAAATAATACCTGCAAATCCCATAGCTATTGCCCCTTGATACTTGTATTCCAATAACAAATGCTCATTAAGAACCATTATAGCGTGCCCTATCGGCATTAACAACAAAACCAATAAAAAGGAAAAAAAACCATTTCTCAATCCAATCTTATTCATGCTCCTTTATTCATTATTATTCCGCAAACATAATAATTAAGATTTAATCTAAATAAAAATGACATATTAATTTGCTTTCCGGTAACAAATATTTCTCCATGCATCCATTTATTACTCATATTTTAGAGTCAAACAGCCCAATCCCCCGGACGATTCTATTGATGATAGGTAGATGAAATGAGTATGCTAAATAAATATGATACCAATTTCAATTTAAAAGTATCTGCTGTATTACGATTGTAAAACAATAAAAGAGTTTGGTCTATCTTAATGTTACACTTCGTATAATACGCAGGAGGGCTAATGCCAAAAAAGGGCACAATAGTATTCCATAAAAAAACCACCTTTGTGCCTTCCTGTTATTCAACATCTTGGACAAAGGTGGTTTTCAAATAAAAACTTTGCTAAATTCCGAAAACTACGGAATCAGTAAAGCAATTTTAACCATTCATAGAAGTCAGGAACTCCTCATTGGAGACTGTTCCAAACATATATTTTCTCAAGAATTCCATTGCCTCATCCGGACGCATATCAGCCAATTGATTTCTCAAGATAAACATACGCTGAAGTGTATCTTTTTCCAGAAGAAGATCATCTCTACGTGTACTTGATTTAGTGAGATCAATAGCAGGATATAAGCGTTTGTTGGCAAGGGATCGATCCAATTGAAGTTCCATATTACCGGTTCCCTTAAATTCTTCAAAGATAACGCCATCCATCTTAGAGCCGGTATCAATTAAAGCGGTAGCCAGGATGGTTAGGGAGCCACCATTTTCAATCTTTCTGGCAGCACCAAAAAATTTCTTCGGTTTGTGGAGTGCATTTGCTTCGACGCCACCTGACAATACTTTTCCGCTCGCAGGGGCGACCGTATTGTATGCCCGGGCAAGGCGTGTAATAGAGTCTAACAAGATGACGACATCATGACCACACTCGACGAGTCTTTTAGCTTTTTCCAAGACGATTCCAGCCACTTTAACGTGATTGTCGGCCGGTTCATCGAAAGTTGATGCGACCACTTCTGCATTAACACTTCGACGCATATCGGTCACCTCTTCAGGTCTTTCATCAATGAGGAGGACGATAAGGAAGCATTCGGGATGATTGGTAGCAATAGCATTAGCTATATCTTTTAGTAAAAATGTCTTACCCGTCTTTGGCTGAGCCACGATGAGGCCACGTTGGCCCTTTCCTATTGGCGTAAAAAGGTCAATCATTCTGTTTCCATAGTCCTTACCTATACGACTTGTGCTTAGGTTAAATTTCTCTATCGGGAAAAGAGGCGTCAAATAGTCGAACGGCACTCTATCTCTGATTTGGCTAGGCGAAAGGCCATTGATATTTTCAATTCTCAGGAGGGCAAAATACTTCTCACCTTCCTTAGGTGGTCTTATTGATCCTTTGACAGTATCGCCTGTTTTAAGACCAAAAAGCTTGATTTGAGAAGGAGAGACATAGATATCATCGGGTGATGTAAGGTAATTGTAGTCTGATGAACGTAAAAATCCGTAACCATCAGGCATCATCTCAAGAATACCTTCGCCATCGATCATTCCATCGAAGTCGATATTAAACTTAGGACCTTCAGGCTCCACAATTACAGGTACATCGTCAACCGGTGCCACATTTTCGTCCTGTGTTGCTGAATCATGAGCCTTTGACTTATCTTTCTTTCCGTCAGTTTTAAACTGCTTGACTTGTTTACGATGCTTTTCCGCGTGAACTTCCGGAGCAGGAGATTCGCTTGTTTCTGCACTCGCTACTACTTCATCAGTATCTTTCTTCACCAAATCAGTAGTAGAGAACTTCTTTCTTGGTACAATAGGCACTTCTACAGCAGGTGTTGTATCTGCACTATTCTCAGGCTGTTCGTTACTACCAACCTCCACTTTTTCAGGTTCTCCTGATTTTTTAACACGAGGTTTTTTGTGATTCTTCGGTTCGATTTTGTCCGAATCGTCGAAATTAGAGGCTTTTTCAGGATTGACTTTAACAACAGGAGTCAGGATTCGCTCTTTTTGGTGGGGCTTACTTTTAGCGCTTTCGGCGTCCATAGCTTTGAGTTTCTCTTCAGAAATTTGGTTTGTAAGGGCTTGTTGATCCAGGATCTTGTAAATAAGTTCTTGCTTACTGAGTCTTTTATAGCCTTTCAATCCGTTTTGTTCAGCTAAATCTCTCAACTCAGGCACCAACATGCTGTCTAATTGCAATATGTCATACATATAAATAATATAATTTTGGAATTAACACTCTTATCGGGATTACGACAAGAATATATTAAAAAATAACCACTTATTCAGGTAGTTCGGTTAATAAATTTGGTTTAATAATGAATAAAAAATACTCCAAATGAGAATTTTATACTTTGGTTAAAACAATTACTCAAAAACGTTCTTAAGAGTAAATAATTTGTCGTTTTACTTTACAAGCGACGATGGATGTTATGATGTATCAAATCAATCACTGATAACCAATATATGTATCATTGTTATTTAGAAACGAAAACGCAGAAAACAGATTGAAATCAGATTTTACCTTAGGTTGGTTTGTCTAAAACCCTTTCGGTTTGAAATGATTCGGCAAATGTACAAATATTTTTTTTATTCAACTATATTTGCACTTTAAAATTTATTTATTCAATTTAAATAATTAATTGTTTACTATGCTACGAGTAGAATTGCTTCGAAATGAGAGAGAAAGAGTCATAGAAGGTTTAAAAAAGAGAAACTGGACATCGCCGGATATTTCTATAATTGATCAGATTATTGAACTGGATGATGAAAGGAAAGGTGTCCAGACTGCTTTAGATGCCGAATTGGCGGAGCAAAATCAACTTGCAAGACAGATCGGTGAACTCATGAAGGCTAAGAATCTTGAGGAAGCCGAGGCACTCAAACAAAGAGTTGCCCAACTCAAAGATTTATCCAAATCTAAAGAAGATTTACTAAAAACCATACGTCATTCTTTAGACGAGAAACTCATCACCTTGCCCAATATACCGCATTCCGAAGTACCAAGTGGACAAAGCGCTGATGACAACATGGTCTTTCAGGCATGGGACAAAGCCCTTCCTACTTTGGACAAAGGGGCTCTTCCGCACTGGGAATTAGCTGAAAAGTACAATCTTTTTGATATGAAACTCGGTGTAAAACTCACCGGAAGTGGATTTATTCTATATCGCGGGCAGGGAGCAAAGCTGCAACGTGCCCTTATCAATTATTTCCTCGATTACAACACGGCAGCCGGATATGAAGAAATCCTTCCACCTCATCTCGTCAACGAAGATTCAGCAAGAGGCACCGGACAATTACCCGACAAAGAAGGCCAGATGTATTATTGCGAAAAAGATGACCTTTACCTCATCCCTACGGCTGAAGTGCCGGTAACCAATATCTTCCGGGATGTTATCCTTCCGGATGACCAGCTACCCGCATGCCTCACTGCTTATACTCCTTGTTTCCGCAGAGAAGCCGGCTCCTATGGCGCCCATGTCAAAGGACTCAACAGAGTCCACCAATTTGACAAGGTAGAGATTGTCCGTATTGAAAAACCAGAAAACTCCTGGAAAGCACTCGACGGCATGGTCAGACACGTGGCACAATTGATGGAAAATCTGGAGCTTCCTTATCGTATCCTTAGACTTTGCGGAGGAGATATGGGCTTTACTTCCGCCATGACATACGACTTTGAAGTATGGTCAGCTGCCCAGGAAAGATGGTTAGAAGTGAGTTCTGTTTCTAACTTCGAAACCTTCCAGACCAACCGACTCAAGTTGAGATACCGCGATGAAAATAATCAAACTCAACTACTCCACTCTTTGAATGGCAGCTCTCTCGCCTTAGCCAGAATCGTTGCTGCCTTGCTCGAAAACAACCAGACACCGGAAGGAATCAAAATACCAAAAGTGTTGCGGAACTTTTTTGGCGCAGAATACATTAAGTGATAAAATTTTAAAATATGGGAAGCGGGTACTTTATTTATATGTTATTGGGTGCAGTAGGAACCATTGTCGGAATGATTCTGAGTGCTCGGCTAAAGTCTAAATTCAACCACTATAGTCAGGTCGGTCTTAGCTCACGCCTAAGTGGCAAAGAAGTCGCTGAAAAAATGCTCCACGATAACGGTATCTATGACGTACAGGTTGTTTCTGTTGATGGCTTTTTATCAGACCACTACAACCCACAGAACAAGACGGTCAATCTAAGTCCGGCAGTATTTGAAGGTCGCAGCGTCGCTTCAGCAGCCGTGGCGGCTCACGAATGCGGACATGCTGTTCAGCATGCCACATCCTATTCAATGCTAAAGTTTAGATCAGCTATTGTACCCATAGTTCAATTTGCTGCATCGGCACAACAGTTTCTATTGATTCTTGCACTGGGAGTCATGGGAGCGACCGGCAATCAAACCATTTTACTACTTACCATCATCGCATTCCTTATCACTACAGTATTTAGCCTGGTGACATTGCCGGTAGAGTTTGATGCCAGCAATAGAGCATTAGCCTGGTTGGATAGATCGGGTATAGCTCACGGCGAAGAACATCAAGGCGCAAAAGATGCCTTATGGTGGGCAGCTATGACTTATGTTGCAGCAGCTTTATCCGCTCTGGCTATGTTGGTGTATTTGGTGCTTCGGTATATGGGCAACAGGGAATAATACAACCTATCAAATACTTTCATTTGGTATGGCAGTGAAAAATGAGTAAAACTAAATTGCAGACAATTTGCATTTTATTAAACCCATATTCCGCATTAGACAAATGCGTAATCGATTTACGACTCGTAATCAATGGTTTAACAAAACCATTGAAACGATTCGTACATCGGGGTTACCCTCATAATCAGCACTATACGGTTTATGAAAACCTTTACTGCTGATTTCGGGTTAAACAAATAACTGGGCATTCCGAATGTATGAGAGGTGACTTTTTACGTTGTAAAGACAAATGATTTCTATTAAAAAAATAAAATACATGAAATTTCTTATAGTTTTTTTGACAATAGCCTTGACTTCACCACTTATTGCTCAAACAGGATACGAAAATGCGATGTCGAGAGGCTTACAGATGATTGAAAAGGCAGATAGCCCTTCTAAGTTGAATGCAGCTTCAAGTTTTTTCGAAACGGTAGCCAATAGTGAGAAAAATCAATGGCTTCCATATTATTATGCAGCCTACGCCCGCCTTATGAGCGCATTTCAAGACGAAACTGCCGACAAGGACAAGATCGCTAATCAAGCCAATGCATTCATCATGAAGGCTGACTCATTAGAACCGAATAATTCAGAAATATTTTGCTTAAAATATCTATCCGCCACATTGGCTTTGGTTGTGGATCCGATGACACGTTACCAAACATACGGCATGGAGGCAAGGACAGCTCTTGACAAGGCTAAGTCATTGGACTCATCCAACCCAAGAGCCTTGTACCTTGATGCAACTGGAATCTTGAATACACCGGAGCAATATGGTGGAGGCAAGACTAAAGCAAAGCCCTTATTTGTCAAAGCACTCAAACTTTATAAAGACTTCCAACCTGCTTCTCCTCTACACCCAAATTGGGGTAAAGAAAAGGCTCAAATGGGTCTCCAACAATGTAATGAATAAAAAAATGTAAAAGATACCATACTTAACTATCCTATAAAATGGTATTATTCAGTTATCACTTTATCGAACATTAGGATATAATGATAAATGGTATTGGTATAATACCCTGTAATAAGAGTAATTACGTATCTTTACATCATGACACCATCAAACTTAAATCATATATACGATAGTCTTCTCATAGACAAAGTAAATGGTCAAAAGCGATTTGTCGTATTGCTCGATCCGGATAAGTTGAGGCTATCCAATATGAATAAGGTCTTACAATCTTCCATTGAAGCCGGTGTAGATTACTTTTTTATTGGTGGAAGCCTCATCGTCAGTGATATGCTCGACACCATTTTGGCTACCATCAAGGAGGCCACCAATATACCTACTATCCTGTTTCCCGGAAATTCTTATCAACTAAGCTACAAAGCAGATGCCATTCTTTTCCTTTCATTGATATCCGGCCGCAATCCGGAATTGCTCATAGGCAATCATGTTCTGGCTGCTCCATATCTTAAATTGAGCCCGCTGGAAATACTGCCGACAGGTTATATTCTAATAGATGGCGGCGTACGTACAACAGTAAGTTACATATCCAACACACAACCCATCCCTGCTGACAAGCCCGATATAGCGGCATGTACAGCTATGGCCGGAGAGATGCTCGGCATGAAGTTGATGTACTTGGATGCAGGGAGTGGTGCTAAATACTCTGTTCCAGGTGACATCATCACTGCTGTCAACCAGGTTACAGACATTCCGCTGATAGTAGGAGGTGGCA
This sequence comes from uncultured Saprospiraceae bacterium, assembly GCA_934699305.1. Lineage (GTDB taxonomy): Bacteria > Bacteroidota > Bacteroidia > Chitinophagales > Saprospiraceae > Parvibacillus. Next base: position 7,695 of record CAKUWM010000003.1, read on the forward strand.
TTCGATCAGCCGAAGCTGCCCAAAAAGTAGCTCAGGCAGGAGCAGATGTCATTGTAGTAGGTAACGCCATTGAGAAAAATCCTGAGTTAATTGCCGAAATAGCTCAGGCCGTGCACACATCCAAGACACTACCCATCGAGTGACAGGGATTGTAACTAAATCAACGGGATCGTGGTACTCTGTACGTTCAGAAGAAGGAACATCTTATGAATGTCGCATCATAGGCAAGTTTCGCCTCAAAAATTTTGAATTGACCAATCCGGTCGCCGTAGGCGATACCGTACAATTTGAATTGGAAGAATCAGATAACAGAGGCGTTATTAAGCAAATTATGCCCCGTTCCAATTATGTCGTCCGTCAATCTCCCAGAATGAAACACCATCTCCATCTCATTGCATCCAACATAGACCAAGCTGTTATCATCGTCACAATCATTCAACCCGATTTAAAGCCGGGATTTATTGACCGTTACCTCTTAATGACTGAGCCACACGATATTCCCGCTATTGTCGTGTTTAATAAAGTTGACTTGTATGACAAAAATGCTTTGGAACTATTGGATTATTTCACATCCGTGTATAGCCTTATCGGATATAAGACCATTGCCGTTTCAGCCAAAGAAGGCACGGGCATTGAAGCATTAAAACAAGAATTAACAGGCCGCATCAACCTCCTCGGCGGCCAATCTGGAGTGGGCAAAAGTAGCATTGTCAATGCCATGTTTCCGGATTTTAATCTAAAGACAAGCCAAATCTCCGACCACAGTGGTAAAGGAGTCCACACGACGACCTTTGCCGAAATGTATTTACTCAAAGAAGGAGGTGCAATCATCGACACACCCGGCATAAAGACCCTTTCATTTAACAACCTGACTGTTCCCGATGTAGCCCACAATTTCAGGGAATTATTCATCCTTTCTGCACATTGTCGCTTCGGCGGTTCATGCACACATGTCAACGAACCAGGCTGTGCCGTACAATCAGCAGTAAAAAATGGCGAAATCAGTGACATTAGATATCTGAACTATTTAGCCATCGTGGAGGAGCTTAATGAACAAAATTATTGGGAAAGAAAGAAAAAAATGTAATGGAGTCCATGAAATAATATGTCGCTATTCCAGGATTATTTTTTCATTTTTCAACAACCAAATACTCCATTACTTCATTATAAATACATAACTAACCGAATTCAACATCATGGACTGGAAAGAAGAAAATAATCAATTGACAAAAGAATTTATCTTTCCCGACTTCAAAGCTGCCATGGCATTTATGCAATTAGTGGCATTTGAAGCTGAGCATTTGGGTCATCATCCGGAATGGTCCAATGTGTATAACCGAGTCAAGATTTCTTTGTGTACCCATGATGCGGGCAACATTGTTACAGATATAGACTATCAGCTATCACGTGAAGCTGATCGCATTTTTTTGCGTCATTTTGCTAAATATGACAAGCAAAGTGAAATGTAAGCGATGGAGATTTTCTCAATATTTTACTTTCTCCAAGACACCCTTAATTTGCGCTTAGTATTTTGTTATACCTTATCGGATCATTCAATAACTTGACGGCTTCTTCGACTTCGCTATCATGCGAAATACTGTTGAGGATCTTACCGTGCTGATTATACACACGGGACACGATATCTTTGGTAATAAAATTGCAAATTTGTTGTTTATGCTTGAGCAAAACGCTTTTCTTTTCCTTTAAAATTTTGGCTTTCAAAGAATTTAAGTCACTATTTATTGCGCCATACAACTCATCCTTCTTAGATGAATTAATCAGTTCGTTCAATTTCGTTTCGGAAGCAATCTCAAACGGATAGTTGTTAGCTTCAACATATTTCATAAAATCATCAAAATCGTTGAATACATATTGATCAGCCGGTGCAATCTTAGGATGGGTAATCATATATTGTGTCGTAAAGTTAAACACGACATAGCTATCCAATAATACCTTGATGGGGGCATCCCCTGAATCCGGAGCAATATAGATATCCGGCGAAACACCGCCTCCATCAAGCACTTTCCTGCCACCTTTTGTCCGGAATACATGTCTCTGAGCATCCGGTATATCCACCGGCTCGCCATTGTGGTAAGAGACACTCTGGATACAACGTCCGCTCGGTATATAATATTTCGAAGTAGTCAACTTCAGTTTACTGTTAAAGCCTATATCTTTGGTATTTTGAACAAGACCCTTTCCATAAGAACGCTGCCCGATGAGGACCCCTCTGTCCAGATCTTGCAATGCCCCACTGACGATTTCTGATGCCGAAGCACTTCTCTTATTAATCAACACGACAACGGGAAGTTTCTGATCCAGGGCCGGACCGCGAGTTGAAAACACTTTATCCCAATCCTTTACCTTGCCTCTGGTGCTGACCACTTCAACATTCGCACCGACAAAGAGATTGACGATATTCACAGCTTCAATCAACAATCCACCCCCATTATCCCTCAAGTCGAGAATCAGACCCTTTAGTTCCGGGTCATCATTTTTAAGCTTCGTTATGGCTGCGCCTATGTTCTTGGCAGCATCCTGTGTAAAGCTCGTCAACACAACATATCCAACGTGATTTTTCACCATTCCGGAATAAGGCACATTGCTCATTTTTATTTCGCCCCGATTGACTTTAAACGTCTTTATCTCTTTCGTTCCGGGCCTCTTTATCTCAAGAGTAACTGCAGATCCGGGCACTCCACGGAGCAAGACACCCAGGTCTTCACTATTCTTTCCATTTGCCGACTGTCCATCGATAGAGAGGATGATATCTCCGGCTTTGAGTCCGGCTTCAAAGGCTGGATAACCTTCGTATGGCTCAACAATGGTTATCTCGTCACCGATAGACTGGACATTGGCCCCTATACCTTCGTATTTCCCTTCAGAGAGATATCGCCACGTTTCTATCTGTGTCTCGCTAAAATAGTTGGTATAAGGATCCAGAGTCTCGACCATAGCGTCGATTCCCACCTTCATCAACTTATTTGGGTCAATATCGTCCACATAGTACGTATTTAACTCTTTATACAGATTGGAAAAGATTTCCAGATTCTTCGATATTTCAAACAACTTGTCATTGTTATAAACACCGGCACCAAGGCTTAGAAATCCAATGATACCGACGACTGCAATGATGGAATATTTTTTCATCTCTCTATTTTAAACATTAAACCTGAATTCGGCAGTATAGGTTTTGAAAAACCGTATAATGCTGATTATGAGGGCAATCCCGATGTACGAATCGTTTCAATGGTTTCTGTAAACCATTGATTACGAGTCGTAAATCGATTCCACATTTGTCTAATGCGAAATTTGGGTTAAAGGTAGATAAATACAAACGGAAAATGATACCATAATGATATTTATGCTTCTTTTTTTCCGCTTTTTTCGACAAATGATGACTAAACTTTTGGAGTTGAAATCTCAAAATTCAAATTTTAGTGTCTTATCCGGATACGTCAATTTGTTGGTAATTCTTTTTCCCTGAACAATAAAATGCACTATCCCCACCTGATCTGTATATGCCTCATAAGCCAGTGTATTCTGAACTTCAATCTTCTTGGGAAGGATTTCCATTGGATATTCCAGATAGACATTGACTGACTCGTGGTCTATTTCATAACCGAGGCAAGACAAATCCAGCCACTTTCCATTAACACTAACAGCAAGATGTGTTTTCATATACTTAGGAACCAACAAATTCATCTGCTTGGTGAGCTTCGAATCCGTAAAATCAGCTTTCTGGTTAAAAAAGAGATTTAAAGCTTTTTCAAAATCATCCGTGAAGATCTTACACGTAACCTCTAAATTTTTGTCTGCTTGATTATAATTAAATTCTGTATTGCTGACATGAAAGGGATGATCAACACCCTGCGGTGCAACAGCTATCCAAGGAATCAACAACATCCAGATTAAATTCATCACAAGGAAGCATTTAAATCGTTGGTGTGGTCAAATTTACTCATGGCCTCATACGTAATAGCATGGGCTTTCATCCTATAGTTACGGCGTTCCAACAAGTTGTTATCCATAGTAGGATAGGTTCTATTGGACAAAAATACAAAGATGAGCTTGGATTGCGGGTCAGCCCATACTGAAGTTCCGGTAAATCCAAGATGGCCAAAGGTAAATCGGCTTGCCTTAGCCGTAACATTCTGTGTGTAGCTCCAGTCAGTCTGTGGCATATCAAACCCAAGACCTCGCCTTGTGCCGGCAGGATGGCGTGTAGTAAACAGTTTGACCGTCTCCGGCTTGAGATAACGGAAGCCCCCGTATTCACCACCATTGACCAACATCTGCATTAGGGTCCCAAGGTGCAATGCATTGCTGAACAGGCCGGCATGTCCCGATACTCCACCCAACATAGCAGCAGCCATATCATGTACATTGCCTTCCAGCACTTGCTGTCTAAAATATCGATCATCTTCACTGGGAGCAATATCCTTCATCGGAAACTTTTCCAATGGTTTGAATGTCATCGTGTAGAGTCCCATAGGCTTATAAAAAGTGCCATCCAAATACCTATCCATCGGCTCTTGAACAACATTTTCTATTGCCTTACGCAACATAATAAATCCCAAATCAGAATATTTGTAATCATTGCTCTGTAAATTCTGACATTGAATGATTTGATTCCATATCGTATTGACATAATCTGTCTTCATATACAACCGTTGAGCAACTTTGATGCCATATTGTTGACTGCTTTTAGAATCATATATCAAGGCAGAAGGACGCGTTCGGTTACCATCATTGACGAGTGTCTCTTTATAAAATGGTAGCCACGGGAATAGCCCTGCACGGTGTGCCATGACATCTCTGATAGACATAAATTCTTTATTGGAGCCTCTTAGCTCCGGAAGATAAGTACCCAAAAACTTATAAATATCCAACTTACCTTCCTCATAAAGCTTCATGATTCCTATTGTCGTTGCGGCTATCTTGGTAATTGAGGCAAGATCATACAATGTATTCGCCTCGACCGGATGGGTATTAGATTTATAGGTAAAGCCGCCAAACTGCTTGTTATAGACCACTTTTCCATTTTTAATCACGAGCATCTCACATCCTGGAGCTGCTTGTTTTTTAATCAGGTCATCAGCCAGATTATCCAGCTTAACCAATACCTCTGAATTTAAACCCACACTCTCGGGTTCTCCAAAACTCAGACGTATGACCGTCGGCTGTTCTATCCCGCTTTCAAAGGGATATGGCAATGCAGTGACCGGCAACTTGCCACTGATGGGTAAGCCGCCAAATACAGCTTGTATGGCCAATGATTGTGTCAGAGTATCATCATTGTAAGCACATAAGACGGCAGCAGGAGCAACAAAGTTACTCAACGCATAAGGATTGCCATAAGACACCAACACTACTTTTGTCTTCGTAGATAGTTGATTAATCAGCTTCGTCGCCTGACTATTTATCTTATAGTTGTCTTTATAGGAATTATTCATGCCTACCATTCCGACAATAACGATATTAGCGTTGGACAAATCATTCAGTATGTCGGAATCTTTATCTTTACCATAGACAAAATGCTGTGCTTTACAATATGCATCAACTTGATTTTGAAATGGAACTTTATCTACTGACCCAACAGCAAGAGTGGCTATTTTACATTGGATGTTTTCTATCGGAATAGCATTATCCTTATTTTTTACGAGAGTCAAAGCTTGTTCGATCAGTTTTTGATTAATCGTCTTTGCCTCACTATTGATAAGGTCTGACTTTAGATTATCGGTAGAAATGCTGACTGGTTGTGTCAGACCAAAGCGATATTTGGCTTCAAGTATTTTGCGGACGCTTTCCTCTATACGTTCCATTGATAGGCGACCTTCTTTTAGTGCTTTTTTTATTGCAAGTACTGATATCCCGACATCTTCAGAGAGTAACAGTACATCGACACCGGCATTCAGGGCTTTCACTTCAATGTCACCTTTAGCAAAATTTTTTGTCACACCTTTCATATCAAGGGCGTCGGTAAATACCAGTCCGGAGAATCCAAGTTTTTCTTTGAGAAAACCTGTTATTATAGGCTTAGAAAGCGACGCCGGTGTTTTGGCTGTTGTATCCAATGCAGGAACAACGAGGTGCCCTATCATAACACTTTGAACACCTTGATTCACCAAAACTTTAAAGGGATACATTTCCAATGATTCGAGTCGCTGTCGATCGAATGGAAGGACGGGCACATCGTAATGAGAGTCAACATTAGTATCTCCATGACCCGGAAAGTGCTTGGCGCAAGCCATTACGCCGGCCGACTGCATACCAAGCATATACATGTACGCTTTTTGTGCTACGAGGTATTTATTTTCGCTGAAAGAACGGGTACCTATGACAGGATTACGCACATTGTTGTTGACATCAACGGTAGGTGCAAAGTTAATGTGTACTCCCAATCGGAGCAATTCCCTTGCCACTTCCCGGCCAAACTGATAGATAATCCTATTGTCTTGAATAGCTCCCATGGTCATCTGGCGGGGAAAATTCACTACTCCTGTCTTAAAGCGCATTGCCGGACCCCACTCCGCATCCATAGATAGCATGAGAGGTACGGGAGACGCTAATTTCTGGTATTCATTGGTAAGTTCTATTTGCTTTTCGGGAGTGCCCTGAAAGAAACACAAACCCCCGATTTTATAGGTAACGATTAAGTTTTTAATGCTCCTGATATGTTCGGCCCCCTTATCTGAATGTGCCCTCACCATAAAGAGTTGTCCTATTTTCTCATCAAGAGTCATTGACTTCATAATAGAATCGACCCATTGTTGCTGGGTCTGAAGTAAAATACTTTTAGAAGGTGGTGTTTGTTCCGCTGATACACCGCTCATGGCGACACAAGCCAGCATAATAAAACCCAGGGATAATAACTTTATGATACTTTTACTTTTCACTTATTCAATCTTTTCTGAAGCGATGGATCTTTTCTTATCGCTTCTGAATGGTAATAATTGGCCTTTTCCATGTCACCTATATTGGCATAAGCACTTCCAAGGTCAAACATATAGAATGCGTCATCCGGCTTAGCATCCAAGGCAGCTTGAAAATATTTTATCGCTTCCTTTGCTTGCCCCGACATACCGGTCGCCACACCCAAAAGTCGATTTACTTCAGGGTCTTTGGGCTCTATTTCCAGCGACTTTTGGAGCATTTCTTTTGCCTTAGGCAGATTTCCTTCCACCTCACCTGCCTTCCGCCCTATCTCCTTGTACATCTTCGCCATATTAGAACGAGCATCCCGAAAATCAGGATTATACTTCAACGCTAATTGATAATATTCCAATGCTTTCTCATAATTATTTTGATAAACATAAGAATTTCCCAAAAGCAAATACGCATTGGCATACGCTGGATGGATTTCAATGGCTTTGAGCAAATATTCTTGCGCCTGATCTACCATCTCCCGCTTGACTTCCGGCTTCTCTACATGTACACTGCTATCCAAAAGTACTCCACCGGCAGCATTCAACATCTTGGCACTCTTATCTGATACCTGTACATCGGTCGTAAACAATGTGTAATTGTCGCTCCAAACTTTATTGCGAGCAACTGTTTTAAAGCCCAAAATTAATACTATCGCCACTAAAACAAGATTAATTCGATAATTTAAACTTCCTTTAACAATATATCTATCTATTAACCAACTGACTATCAGTACAAAACCTATTGATGGAATAAATAAAAAACGCTCTGACATCAAAGTCCCAACAGGAAATGGAATATTGGACATGGGAAATAAAGCAATCAGATAAAAAAGTATGCCATAGATGACAACCTCTTTTCTCTTGAGCCTCACCACACACATGACAATAGCACCTACATACAATAATAACCCGAGAATAGCCTTCCAGTCTGACCAAGTCGCTAAAGCTATTTGTTTGGGATAATAATCACTCGTCAGTGGATGAGGAAAACAAAGAAGTACAAAGTATTTGAGCATCGTCACTGCTATGGTTGCCACCTTGATGGACAAAGCAACCGGCAAATAACCATTGGTCTCCCATTGAAGAAATGGATTGTTCATCAACTCCATAATTGGTCCGACCTTAGGTGAAGATCCCAGAATAGAATACCTCACAATAAGGTACATCAACAACATCAAAATAGGTAAAATCATCGATTTTGCTATCTTACTGATTGAAGTGTCATAAAAAAACCAAGCAGCCAATGGCGTGAGTGCAATAAAAACAATGCCGTTTTCTTTGGACAACAAGGCCAGAAACCAAAGACATGAAGCTAGAATCGAAGGTAATAGCTTGTTCGTTTCTATTGATTTCAGGTATTGTAACATCCCAAGTAAACCCAGCAAACACGCCATTATTTCATCTCTTCCTTTGATATTGGCAACTACTTCGGTATGTATTGGATGAACAGCAAAGATTAATGCACTAAAAAATGCGATAATAAGTGCCCTCTCCTCACCCAATCGCCGCTTCATTATACTCTGTATTAAATAAAATAATACCATACATGTAAGTGCAAAATATAAGATATTCATCACATGAAAAACAGTCGGATAAAATCCAAAAATCTGACCTTCAACTGCAAATAAAGCCAATGACAATGGTCTGTATCGCCCACCTTCTACCAGATGACCTTTGCCTTCTTCTTTGAAAAAACCATAAAAAGTATCGTGCCCAAATATTCCCTTCAAACCATTGATTCCCTGAACGGTATATTGATTTTCGGAAATTACGATGGCGTCGTCCATGACATAAGCGCCGGAAATACTGTTGGCATAATACAATACTGCCACAACACCTATTAAATAAGGGATCACAAACCAAATTCGATGCAGGGATGAGCTACTATGTCTGTTGTCAGGGAGTTTTGGGGTATTCACTTTAATTGAAGCTTTAGTATGTTTGGTTTTTGACATAAATGGAAAGACAATTAATCGAATACAAAAAGTTGAAATTTAGCTTAAATATTGGAAAAATTCCGGAAATGCAAAAATAAAAATAGGCGTGTTAGCACAGAATGCAGTTTCACCGTCAATAAGAATGAATCCTTTATCCATTTCATTCCCCTAAATGAATTAAGTAAAGAGCGTCACCCCAATCCGGCATGACGCTCTTTACTTTCCTACATATAGCTCTGATAAACAGTAAGTTTTAACTCTTTAACAAAGCCAAAATACGCCTTTTTAATCGTGTCGGGGCGCAGCATCAATAATCTCCTGACTTGCCAAATCAGCGAATTTGGCAAAGTTGTCATTAAAATCTTTGGCAAGTTTCTTCGCTGTCCTATCGTATGCTTCCTTGTCAGACCAGGTATTGCGCGGATCCAGAATTTCAGATGGTACTTCAGGACATGATACCGGAATGTTTAGCCCAAAGATTTCATGCCTGTGATAAGCTACATTATTGAGTTTGCCTCTAATTGCATTGGCTATCATGGCACGTGTGTATTTCAGCTTCATCCTGCTACCCACACCATAAGGGCCTCCGGTCCAGCCGGTATTGACCAACCACACATTGGCGCTAAATTTCTCCATTTTATCTCCCAATAACGCTGCATATCGCGCCGGGTGTAATGGTAAAAATGGCGCACCAAAACATGCAGAAAAAGTATTCTGTGGCTCTTTAACTCCCGCTTCTGTTCCGGCAACCTTCGCCGTATAACCTGAAATAAAATGGTACATCGCCTGTCCTTTAGTCAGCCTGGATATCGGAGGTAAAACACCATACGCATCACATGTTAAGAAGAAAATATTAGCCGGATGCGGACCTTTAGAGACAGGCAATGCATTGGCAATATGATGCATGGGATACGACACTCTTGTGTTTTCTGTGATAGACACATCTTCAAAATCCGGATTGCGACTATCTCCAACAAATTTCATGTTTTCCAAAATAGCCCCATGCTTGATTGCATGAAAAATTTCCGGCTCGTTTTCTTCTGTAAGGTGCACTGTCTTGGCATAGCATCCACCCTCAAAGTTAAATACACCTTCATTGGTCCAACCATGCTCATCATCACCGATAAGATTGCGTTCCGGATCAGCTGACAACGTCGTCTTTCCTGTACCGCTAAGCCCGAAAAATATCGCCGTATCTCCCTGCTTACCGGTATTGGCAGAACAATGCATTGGGAATACGCCTTTGTCCACCGGTAAGAGAAAATTAAGTACCGAGAAAATACCTTTTTTGATTTCACCGGTATATCCCGATCCACCGATCAACACTTTTTTACGAGTAAAATCTACAATCGAAAAATTGTGTTGCCTTGTTCCATCTACCGCCGGATCAGCATAAAATTCCGGAGCACACAGTATAGTCCAGTCCGGCTCAAAAGCATCATCCGTATGTGGTCGTAAAAACATATTATTGGCAAACATATTGCTCCATGGGTATTCGGTAACTGTCCTTACATTTAATCGGTAGTTTTCATCCGCACAGACATAATTATCCCTGATAAAGACATCCTTCTCATCAAAATATCGAAGCATCTTTTGCTCCAACTTAACAAACATATCAGCATCAAACCTTGTATTGAAGCCTCCCCAGTTGACTTCCGGTTCAGTTTTTGCATCACTGACAATAAATTTATCCTTGGGTGAGCGACCGGTAAATTCACCCGTTTTTACGAGCAAGGCACCCTTATCAGAAAGATGTCCCTGACCACGTAAGATCGTTTCTTCAATCAACTCTTCCGGTGTGGCATTGTAATATACTCTTGCCGGATTGGCAATCCCTACCGCCTTAGAAACAGCCATAGGATCTTTATTTTGTATTGAACTCATAGTGAGAATTTTAAAATTTTATTGGACAAAAATAGCAGAATACCTCAAAGGTTCAAAATATTTTTCGGATATACAAGTAAATCAGAATTTTATATTTTGAAAAAATAGATTTACATTGCGTCATCTTTTAGTAATATTTTTATCGATTGAATATATCTAATAGATATGATTAAAATTTTACATTTTCATTAATTTTTTATTTATTTTTTAGAAATAAGCCATCAACTCCGAAAATCAAACGTATGAATTCTAAAAAGATAAGCGCAATTATAGTATTAGTTGTATTATTTGTGGTTGGACTATTACATGTCATGAATGCTTATTTAGCCATTCAAATAAACACCATTGTCCTTTCTATTTCACATTTACTACTATGCCTTAGCTTCATTTACTACGCCATACTAAAAAAGAATCTAACCACCTGGATTTTGATCTCTATGGTCATTGGCGCGATGATAGGACACGAATTTCCCATCATTGGACAAAACATGAGGGTATTGAGTCAAGTCTTCCTCAAGATGATTAAAACCATCATTGCACCCATCTTGTTCTCAACTCTTGTCGTTGGAATAGCAGGACATTCCAACCTTAAGCAAGTAGGTAGAATGGGCTGGAAGTCGATACTATATTTTGAGATTGTTACCACCTTTGCCTTATTTATTGGGCTCTTTGCCATCAACATATCAAAAGCCGGTGTTGGCATCAAAATGCCCCCTGATGTACATGAGACCTTACCTGACGTTCAACAACAGACATGGCAAGACATCATTTTACACGTATTTCCTGAAAACATTGCCAAGTCAATATATCACGCCGAAGTACTGCCTATTGTCGTATTTAGCGTGATTTTTGGTATTGGTCTAGCGATGCTTGATGAGCGCAAAAAGCGGCCCATGCTCGAATTTTGCGACAGCCTGGCCGAGACCATGTTTAAATTTACCAATATCATCATGTATTTTGCCCCGGTAGGCGTCGGCGCAGCGATAGCATATACGGTTGGACACATGGGATTGGGCATTTTAGTGAATTTAATGCAGCTATTATTAACGCTTTACGTGGCGTTAATTTTGTTTGTTTTATGTGTCTTATTGCCGGTGGCTTTAATTGCAAAAGTTCCCATTAAAAATTTCCTCAAAGCCGTATTAGAACCAATGTCTATTGCTTTTGCCACTACTTCCTCCGAATCTGCATTACCAAAGGCAATGCAGGCTATGGAAAGACTCGGTGTCCCCCGCAAAATTGTTGCATTTGTCATCCCTACCGGCTACAGCTTCAACCTCGATGGAACGACACTTTATCTTTCTTTAGCCTCCATTTTTGTGGCACAGGCGGCAGGTATGCACATGGATGTACCTACACAGTTGTTTTTAGTCTTTACTCTGATGCTTACGAGCAAGGGTGTGGCGGGTGTTCCACGAGCATCATTGGTCATTCTTCTGGCTACTGCAGCGCAATTCAATCTTCCAACCTGGCCTATATTAATCATTTTGGGTATAGATGAACTCATGGATATGGCTCGTACAGCTACCAATGTTATGGGTAATTGCCTTGCAAGTTGTGTGATAGCACGATGGGAAGGTGAGTTTGAGCCCAGAGACCCTTCCATACCACTCGAATCAGAGGTAGAAGTTATCCAGGAAGCGACCATGTAGTGAATATAACTTATGCTTTATATGCATAGATGTACCGGAAAATTTGTAGTTCAATTTTTAATAAATGCAGTCATCAATGATACAATTGGCTTGCCATGTAAAATAACACTTTAAAATACTGTATATGATGAAGCTCATTTTATTTATTCCACTTATTTCACTTTTTATCTCTTGTTCAAATGTTCAGCAAGCCGCAAAACAAGATGAACCTTTTGTTACGATTAAAGATGGCCACTTTATCCAAGGAGATACTGCCTTCTATTTTGTAGGTACAAATTATTGGTATGGGCCTTCCTTAGGACTGATGAACGATACAGTCAGGGGTCTGCAAAGATTGAGACATGAGTTAGATTTTTTAAAGTCACATGGAATCACAAACCTAAGAATCTGTGCAGCAGTAGAAGGAGAAGGCACCATCCAAGGCGTGCCACGAATCTTTCCCGTATTCCAACAATCCCCGGGAGTCTTCGTTGCTGACAACCTTAAGGGTCTTGACAGACTATTAGATGAGATGAGTCGTAAGGAGATGAAGGCAGTTTTGTTTTTTAGCAATAATTGGGAATGGAGTGGCGGATTTTTACAATATCTGTATTGGAATAAAGCGATTGACAGCACCGCATTTTATACCCGTTTGCCTTGGGAACAGTTGCGTGATGTAGTGAGTGGATTTTATTCCTGCAAACCATGCATCCAACAATATGAAGCCCAGGTCAAAGCAATACTCACAAGAAAAAACTCGGTCAATGGACGCAAATATATCGACGACCCTACAATCTTCGCTTGGCAATTGGCCAACGAGCCTCGTCCCATGCGTCCTGCAGCTATCGATGCTTATAAAAACTGGATTGCACAAACGGCAAAGCTCATTAAAAGTATCGACACCAATCACCTTGTTACCATTGGCGTTGAAGGATATATCGGAACTGAAAACATGGATGTTTATGAGGCTATACATGCTGATTCCAATATCGACTATGGTACGATACACATTTGGCCGCGCAACTGGCAATGGTACAAGGATTTAAACGACGTAAACCAACAAAAAAAGGTTCTCAATATGACCAAAGATTATATCAATGATCACATGAACGTGATGAAAAAGATAGGTAAACCACTGGTTTTAGAAGAATTTGGCTACCCCAGAGACAACAGCAGTTTCGAACCGTCAAGCACAACAAAGATAAGAGATGCCTTCTACGCACTATTATTCAATGAATTGAATCAATCTCAACAAAATAAAGGTATATTGGCCGGTTGTAACTTTTGGGCATTTGGCGGAGAAGCCCGACCCATCCCCGGTCAAAAGTTCTGGAAGCCCGGTGATGACTTCATGGGCGATCCACCGATTGAAGAACAAGGTTTATATTCCGTCTTTGATAGTGACAGTTCTACATGGAAGGTGATTCAAGCATTTATTGAGACAGCCTCCGTACAACAGAAGGACAAACTAAAATAAAAGGGAATACCTACAAGAAAAAGATTGGATTATGTTACCATAAACAATGAAATAATCACTTATCGATTATCCTAATTAATACAAATAGCAAGAGAATAATTTATTTATTAATATTATATTTACAATTTGTAAGACTTCGATTAAGATAGATCCAATGAAAAAATTATTACCCATTATTTCATTTGTCATTCTTGCTTCAACAGGAATTTTGGGTCAGGATTTTGGCAAAAACAATGCTTTTTGGACTTATGATTATTTGGCAAACTTTAGTTTTGGCGAAGTACAATTACAGTTTCAAAAAGATACTATTTTTGAAGAAAAAAATGTTACTTTCTACCAACTTGCAGCTGATTTAACCACCCCATTTGGAGATCCAATTAAATATATTAAAAAAAATGTGATTGTTTTAACACAGGAAGAAGGTATCGTGTATATATATACCGGATATCCTAATTATGTATTTGATACGTTGTACAATTTTAATGCCATTGCCGGTGACACGTGGGCTCTTGACAAAGTAACCTGTCACGTCTTAAGTGTCGATACTATAAAAATGAGTGGTTTCAACAGAAAGAGATTGGCCGTCGAATACCAATTTAATGAGTGGTCCAGACCTATTGCAACCATGGATATCATAGTTGAAGGAATAGGAAATACAACGCATTTCCTTGATATTAGAGACTACTTTTTAAGTTTTGTTGATGGTAATGTTGGTGGAGATTTAATCTGTTTTAAAGACGACTTCTTGACTTATGGCACTCCGTGTTCTTATTTTTACTTAAATAATAGACAAATAGACAAGGATATCAGTATCTATCCCAATCCAAGTACTGATATATTGAAGGTACAGTGCCCGGATTGTCAAAAATTTCTAATCAAAGATCTAAGAGGGAATATTTTATTAGAAGGTGAGCTTATTACCTCTCAGGAGATTGTTGTCTCAAGCCTTAATCCCGGGGCATACATAATCTATTTATCAAATAAAAATGGGGATATTATGGTTAAAAAGTTTATAGTTCGGTAATTCCTCAAAATATTTTTTGTCGCCCCACTAATCTTTTACGAATTGTAATGCCGAAAGGATATCCGTAATAGACCAACGAAATTGGTCTAAACGGCTTTAATTTCGAAAGCTATCGGGAGCATTTTGATTTTAAGGAAATCCCGACTTTTCAGGGATACTTCTAATTTTCGGCCTTTTATAAAAATCATTTTCGTTTTACAATCAAATAAACGAGTTACCAACAAATAAAAAGAGCGTATATCCCAACCCTCATTAGCCGGAATATACGCTCCTCCTGAAAGCTAAATCAACTTAGAAGTTGAATCTGCTCAATTTTTACTTTTTAGGGGGCGCTGTTTTAGTTGCATCTAACAAAAAGTTAAACAGCTTCATCACCTGCTCATTACCGGCATCAATTTCCAACGCCTGATCATTATATTTTTGCGCAGTGGCAAAGTCTTTTTTGACATTAATATTATAAACTGTCAGCCAGTTGAGTGCTTCAATCATTTGTTTATTATATTTTGCCGGATCTACCTTACCTTTCTCAACGACTTTCTCAAAAGCCGGTACAGCAGCAGCACCTTTATTCAAAGTATCCAACTGAGCGTAATGACGACCTTTCCACAAGTATCCTTCCACTTCTTCAGGCAGTTTTCCAATGATTCCATCCGCAGCTTCTACCCCACGTTGATATTGATGACCCAAATAGTCGGCTCTGGTAGCATAGAAATAATCTACAGCCAAATCGGTTGATTTAGCAATAGCAAAAAAGAACTTACCCGCTTCCGCATATTTCTTTTGCTCAAAAAGTGTATCAGCAATGATTTTGATATCATTCACCAAGGTAGAGTCCATCTGGAATGCTTGTAAATAATTGGCGTCAGCCAGACTATCCCGTCCCATTCCTTTTTGGATTTTCCCAAGGTATAAATAGTCCTGAGCCAACAATTGAGTCGTATCTCTATGCTCTAAGAAATAATTCATCTCCTCCAAAGCTTTTTGGTTGTTTCCGGTTTCGTAATAGGCATAACCCAACATTCTCACTACATTAGGATACTTGTTGGCCTTGTCCTGTACTTTTGCTTTTTCTAATAATGGAAGAGCATCTTTGTAATCATTATTTAGAAATAGGATATTCGCATATTGTACCTCTTCCGGCAAAGTCGGTGTTACCATAGACATATACTTGCTGTAATTTTCCTTCGCTTCAGCATATTTATTTACATCATAGTAGTATTTTCCCAAATCTTTATATGGAAGGGCATAAGTTGGATCGGTTTCTATGGCTTTTCTCAATTCAGGCACCCCAAATTCATATCTCTTCGCCCTAATATAGGTAACTCCTATTTTATAATGTGGGACAGCATTGGTCTTGTCAAGATCTAAAGCATATTCATAATTGGTAACAGCATTACCGGCATCATTTTTTAATAAATAGGCATCTCCCAGTAAGAGACGGGTAGAGGCTGTTTTTAATCCATAGTCATCAATAGCGGATTTGATATATCCAATAGCTTTGACGGCGTTTGGTTTTTTACCAAAAAGAAAATATTCGCCTACGGTTCGATATAAAAAGCCTTTGGCTTTCTTACCTTTTCGGATAGCTTTATCTATATCCACGACAAGGTCATCCGGATTAGCGCCTTGCTCCAATCTCAATAACACATCAGCCGTTTTACCATAAGCACCCTTTTCGTCGGTAGCCTTAATGGTGTTAAGGACTTCCGTCGCTTCACTGTATTTGCCTGCTGCATTAAGGATACTGTAAAGTGAGAGCTTATCGGCTAAACTTTCCGGATTGGCATTTACAACGGCCTTTACTGTACTTACAGCATCTGCTTCTTTACCATAAGATAATTGCTTATATGCCGTTTCAATATCTTGTGCTTTTGCAACACTAAATATTAATAAGAGTATTAAAAGCAAATTCATTTTTTTCATCATCATACTTCTTGTTATCGTTTTTATGATTTAGGTTAAATATTAATTATTGATTTGGATAAGTCTGATTGGAGAGTTGGACGGAACGAGTCCATCCTTCAATATGATCCTTTGACCTTTATCTGATCCTACAAAAGATGCAAATCCACTTGTTATTCCTTTGTGTGTTTCATCAAAGATAAAGTTGGTAAATCTAAGTAAAGGATAGTTGCGAGAAGCCACATACGCTTGATAAGGCTTATAGAACTTAGGTCCACTCAATTTTGATATACCCAAAGGTTTTATTTCCTTGGGAAACAATTGGTTTGAGTCTTTATCATAGCTGGTAATCTGATTAACTCCGATAAAACCAACGGCATTCTTGTGACTTGATATATAACCCAGCATGGACTGACCGGCAGGTAGAGCAAATACTGTCTTGCCAAAATTATCTCCTTTCAACACAGAATCACGCAAAAATGAAATCATTCCACTCCCTTCATTATCAATAATAACTGAAATCTTGGTTCCATTGCCCCAATCGGTGGTTGTTCCATTTACAATATTTCTCAACTGATCGACTGTAATTTCGTCCACCGGATTATCTGGATGCACTATTACGGCAACGGCATCAGTTGCCAGACGCACTGTCCGTGGTTCATACTTCTTTTTATCCTTGAATAACTTTACTTCACCCGGGTTCAACTCTCTACCTATGATAATCCCTTTAACACTATCACTTAAAAATGCCTTTACGGCCATAGCTTCATTGGTGTAGTTGACTTGTATCGATGCATCCTTGTATTCAGAAGTAAAAACCTGAATCTCACTATCGACCATAGACTTATATAGGCTGTCAGAAGCAATCAGAGCACTACCTGATGTAGTGGTATCCTGAGGCATTACCGGTGCAGGGTTATTACTGCATGAAAACAAAATTAAGCTTCCCATCCAAAGGAAAACAAAGCTAAAATAATTCGATCTATTCTTCATTCCGCCTATTCTTTAAATTCACATACAACCTAAAAAGTCTGAAAATGCCGTAAACAATCAATAATGCACCAAATATTTTTAAAATCGTATCATCTCCATTGGGTGACACTACCCACTCCATCAATATAGCCAATCCCAACCCGGTAAAAAAAATACCTATAATTAAGGCTAATACATTAGCTAATAAATGAAATGAATGCCTTATTGACTTTCTTTGATAGGACAAATTATATTATTTTCTGAAAAACAAAATAGCAACCAGGAAGAATTCCAAATTGCTATTTTATTCGTAATTAATTAACAAAATTGTTATTCTCCTTCTAACTTAAATGTAACAGGTAAAGTAAATTGAACACGAACAGATTTACCATTTTGCTTTCCCGGCTTCCAGTTAGGCATTTTCTTTACAACTCTCATTGCTTCATCTCCGGCTCCACCACCTACGCCGTCTCGTACAACCCGCACATTGGCAATGTCACCATTCTTCTCTACCGTAAATTGAAGTATAACTTTACCTTGCAACCCATTGATACGAGCTTCGGAAGGGTATTTCAAATTCTCACCTATCCATTTGTACATTGCACCCGCCCCTCCGGGAAATTCAGGTTGTTGTTCTACTACCGTAAAAATTTTATTCTCATCTTCCACTTTTGCCACAACTTTCTTTTCAGAAGATTCAAACAATCCCGGTGCGGCGTCAGCTTTAGTATCAATAGCTACCGGAGCATTTGGATCTCCTTCTACAGTCTTTGTTCCGGGATCTTTATCTTTCAGTTCTTTGACCGTAGCCATTTCAACTTCCTGAGCAACTACCTCTTTCACCACAGGTGGAACATACTGTACGGATGCCCTTTCCGGAGGTGGTGGGGGTGCAGTCTGTTCAGGTGGTGGCGGCTCATTCTCTTCCATTGGGGGAGGCGCCTCTAAGTTAGTAATGTTGGCTTCGACTTCTATTGGTTTATCCGGGAAAAATCCCGCAAGTTTATTCTTGATAAAAGAATAACTAAGAATTGCCACTGTAAGAATTACAGTAATCAATATTGCTCTAGCGACAAACTTAGGATACCTTTTGCGAAGGTCATAAGCTCCATAAGCCTTATTACGACCTTCAAACAAGATATCGAGCATATCCGCCCTTAATATTTCTTCTCTTTTCATAGGTTCGTTTTATTTTTATAACGCATTATTACGTTGAAATGTTTCATTTATCAACTTATTTTTACGTTAAATTAATTTGCAGCTGGTGGAGCACCACCGGCATTTTTAAATTTATCTACCAAGGCCATCTCTTGAGGAGTCACAGGGACCACTGTATAAGTTCCTATTTCATCAATTGCCATTTCATCCAAAATATCTATCAAGTTACTATAATTTGAATCATTGGTTGGTTTGATAATAATGACTACCGATTTTATTTTATCTGTCGGTAAGATAGCTGCTTCTACTTTCTTCTTCTTATCAAGGATAATGCTACGGATACTTTTGTAGTCCGTATTTTTTATTTCAGGGCTTTGGAGACCTTCGTAATACCAAATTACATTATTGGATCCGAGAATCAAGGTAAGTACTTTAGCAGCTGGAACTTCCGGTGGTGGTGGATCATCAGGATTTCTTTCCACAGGCATATTTATCTGCATTGCTTGTGGCTTGTTCATAGTTGTGGTAAGCATAAAAAAAGTGATGAGAAGGAAGGCCAAGTCCACCATTGGTGTCAAGTCCACTCTAGTCGATAACTTTTTACCTTTTTTGCCACCTTTTTTATCGCCAGAACTGGCGGTATCCATTTGTGCCATAACTAATGGTTATTTTACAAAGTTTATATTTTATTATTCTTTTTCTTCCGGCTGATTGGGATTGGCTTTCAAAGAAGTCACAGCATAAAATTTATGACCTTGAATTTTCTTATTTGCCAATGTTGCAAACACAGCCCTAACAACTGGATATTTCACTCCTCCATCGCCTTTAACAGATAGTCTTGCTTGTGGATTAACTATCCTTGCATAAGCCACCCATTTAAACAACTGATTAGAATCTGTCAATGTAGTATCTACCGGGATACCGGGAGATTTAAATGACTTCTGGTCACTGGGTTGTAAATTCAAATATGATTTCAACTGATTAAAAGGCACTCCTACCCCGGCACTCAATGCAAAATTTTGTTTTTCCTGCTTTGTCAGTCCTAATTTCATATTATTATCTATCTCATCGATCAATTCAAGTTTCGTAGGAATCCCGTCCATATCGAAGAATACACGTCCATCTTTATCGATCGATATTGTGATGATATTGGTCTCAGCCACCTTGGTATCAGAGATTGAAGCAGGTGTTACTACTTCAACCAAATCAGGTGGCTTAAACTTAGTGGCCAGCATAAAGAAGGTCAAGAGAAGGAATGACACGTCACACATCGCTGTCATGTCGATGGCCGTACTCTTCCTCGCAATTTTTTTCTTAGGCATTATGGTTACTTTTAAGAATTAATGAATTTACACAGATGACTGTGTGATTACTTGTGCTGCGCAGTAAACTGTTGTTGCATGCTATAACCCGCTTCATCAATACGATAAGTCATACCATCTATTCTTGTAGTAAAGTAACTATAGGCAACGATTGCAATTGCGGATGTTGTTATACCCAATGCCGTATTAATCAAGGCTTCAGAGATACCGGTTGCCAATGCTGAAGCGTCAGGAGCTCCACTGGTCGCCATACCTGCAAATGCACGAATCATACCCAAAACCGTACCAATCAACCCAACCAAAGTTGCAATGGTAGCTATGGTTGCTATGATAGGCAAATTCTGTTCAAGACTTGGTAGCTCAAGAGAAGTTGACTCTTCCACTTCCTTTTGGATTGCTGCCACTTTTTGCTCTCTATCCATATCCGTTTCTTTTGCAACACGGTCATAGGTCACTAATCCTGCCCTAATAACGTTGGCAACCGAACCTTTCTGCTTATCACAGTACTTAATAGCACTGCTTACATCACCTCCTGCAAGAGAAGCTTGAACATTTCGTACGAAAGTGTCTACAGAGCCTGATCCCGCTGCTCGTAAGATTGTTATCAACCTTTCAATGGAGAAAATAATGGTAATAAATAATAGACCTAACAAAATAGGAACTATAAATCCACCTTTGTAAATGACACCCAGATAGTCGTGTGGTAGTGGATCGTTGTTAGGATCTCCATTTTTAAAGTGACTTGGGTCTCCAAATACAAATTTGTAGAGCAGCCAACCTAACAGAAATGCTATTGGAATTACAATAAATGGTAAATACTCAGCAATTCCTGAACCTTTTTTTTCAGTTTTTTTCGGTGCGTTTGCCATATTTAAATCTTTTTAAACTTTTACAATGATTAATAAAACAAAGAATGAGTAGCAAATATATTTTTTTGATTACAACTAAACAAAATAATCTTTACAAAATATTTTATAATAAAATCAAATATTTCAAATTGCCTCTACAATCCATATAATTATCAGGGTTTTACATAGAATCCAAAATTTTATTATTAGACAAAAATAATTTTGTTAATATTCCAATCTACTACTTTTTTTACCGTTTATCTATTTTTCAATACTCATTTCTAACTTCAGATCAAATGGTTTGACACCAAATAATATTCTTCAACCCTGATTCATATTAAAGTCAAAAATATTGTCTTTATAAAATATAACATTAAGCAATATATAGTATTAAAAAGCTATAATTACTTGCTATTGATATTCAGTTTATTGTAATTTGGCTAAATGTAATTCAGCAGTACAAGTTTTGAAAAACCGTATAGTGTTCATTATGAGTCGCATATCGGTTCATTTATCAGATCTTACAATGATCCGGTTCATTTTATAATATTAAGTATTTATAAATAATCGGGATTATATAGATAAACCAGGTATTTAAGTACAATAATTGTTTGTTATTTATATATATAATATCCTCATTTTCATATAATATATAGCTCTATAAATTTTATGTGTCGATTTTTCAACTGTAATTCAAGCATTTATAAAAAATATTTTAAAAAAAATTTGGAAAAAGTTATTTCAGAATTGGAAATAAGCATACCTTTGCGGCTCATTAATTTTAAACAAATAAATACAAGTCGTGAATACACTAAGTTATAAGACGGTTTCGGCGAAAAAAGAGACGGTTGAAAAGAAATGGTTTGTTATCGATGCGGAAAATGAAGTAGTAGGTCGTTTGTGTAGCAAAATTGCGCACGTCCTTAGAGGCAAACACCGACCTGACTACACTCCGCACGTGGACTGTGGCGACTTTGTAATCGTAATCAATGCTGACAAAGTTAGATTTACCGGTTCAAAGTGGCATCAAAAAGAATATCTAAGTTATTCCTTACATCCGGGCGGATTGAAAAGGGTAAATGCAGAAGTTCTACACGAAAAGAAACCAACCAAAGTTATTGAAGCTGCTGTAAAGGGAATGCTCCCTAAGAACAAGCTGGGTAACGAAATGATTAAAAAATTATTTGTCTATGCTGATGGTCAACATAAGCATGCTGCACAAAAACCTGAAACACTTAAATTCTAATTAAATGGAAATCATTAATGCAATAGGCAGAAGAAAAGCCTCTGTAGCTAGAATTTACCTTTCCAAAGGTGAAGGTAAAATTACTATCAACGGCAAAGATTATAAAGAATATTTTCCACAATCACACATTCAACTTAAAGTTGTTGAACCTACCGGCGCTGTTGAAGCTAACGGTATTTACGACATTAAAGTCAATGTATATGGCGGCGGAATAAAAGGTCAGGCTGAAGCTATAAGAATGGCTATCTCTCGCGCTCTGGTTAAAATAGATGAAGAGTTTAAGAAACCTCTTAAGGTTAAGAAATTCTTATCTCGTGATCCGAGAGAAGTTGAACGTAAAAAATACGGTAAACCAAAGGCAAGAAAGAGCTTCCAGTTCAGCAAGCGTTGATCCGGATCCTTATCTATTATCCTGTATAATCTATTATCGAATAAATTTAATTCAATGGAAAAACCATCATATAAAGAACTATTAGATGCCGGAGTTCATTTCGGACACCTAAAAAGAAAGTGGAATCCCAAAATGTACCCTTACATCTTCATGGAAAGAAAAGGTATCCACATCATAGACCTTAACAGAACTGCTGAATGTCTTGAAGAAGCAGCTTCCGCTATGAAACAAATGGCAAAATCAGGTAAAAAAATCTTGTTTGTCGCTACTAAAAAACAAGCGAGAGACATCGTCTCAGATGCTGCCAGAAGCGTCAACATGCCCTTCGTCACTGACCGTTGGTTGGGAGGTATGATGACCAACTTTACAACAATCCGTCGATCTGTTAAAAAAATGCATAACATTGAACGTATGTTAGGCGATACTACTCTCACCAGCGTAACCAAAAAGGAAAAGCTGTTGATGGGTAGAGAAAAAATCAAAATGGAACGTGTATTTGGCGGTATTGCTAATTTGAATCGTCTCCCATCTGCTGTTTTTGTAGTAGATATCGGACATGAACACATCGCAATTACTGAAGCACATAAACTTGGTATGAAGACCTTTGCAATGGTTGATACCAATGCCGATCCAAATCAAGTAGATTTCCCGATTCCAAGTAACGATGACGCTTCTAAATCTATCTCTTTGATCGTCAATTATATGACAGCAGCTATCAAAGAAGGCTTGGAAGAACGTAAATCTATGAAGCAGGAAATCGAAGGTGACGAAGAAGAAGGTTAATCCAACTTTTCTAATCCTACTTTCTTAATTATTAAATAACTAAAAAATGAGTGTAGAAATATCTGCAAGTGCGGTAAAACAACTCCGCGATACTACCGGTGCCGGAATGATGGACTGTAAGAAAGCCCTCACCGAAGCTAATGGAGATTTTGAACAAGCAATCGAAATTCTTCGTAAAAAGGGTCAAAAATTGTCCCTCAAAAGAGCTGATAGAGATGCTAAGGAAGGTGTTGTCATCGCTATGGTGGATCCATCCGGTAAGAAAGGTATCATCGTAAAACTAAGCTCTGAAACTGACTTTGTAGCTAAGAATGAAGATTTTATTGCTTTGGCGAAAAAATTTGCTCAAATAGCAATCGACAACTTCCCGGCAACGAAAGAAGATTTGCTCGCACTTCCTTTTGAAAACATTACTATCGGTGATAAAGTTACCGAACAAGTAGGCGTCATTGGCGAAAAAATAGAAATCGCTAATTATGAGACATTGGAAGCGGAACAAGTGATTTCTTATATCCACAACAACTATATGGCAGCCGTAATCATCGGATTGAATAAATATTCTGATTCTTATGTTTCAGCCGGTGAAGACGTAGCAATGCAAGTTGCAGCCATGAAGCCTGTTGCCGTTGATAAAGACGGTGTCAACGCAGAAATCATTTCCAAAGAAATAGAAATTGGAAAAGAAATTGCTCGCGCTGAAGGCAAGCCTGAAGAAATGTTGGAAAAAATTGCCATGGGTAAATTGAATAAGTTTTACCAAGACAATACTTTACTCAACCAAGCATTTGTAAGAGGAAGCGGTAAAGAATCCGTCAGGGATTATTTATCTTCTATTGATAAAGATTTGACTGTGACCGGTTTTAAACACGTCGCATTGGGTTAAAAATTAAAAGCGAATGTTTCGGCATTCGCTTTTTTTATGCTTTGTTTAATTATTTTTGTCATTCCACTAATCAACTACTATGAATCTACCATATAAAAGAGTTTTACTCAAACTGAGCGGAGAATCCTTAATGGGTGAACAAGGATTTGGCATCGAGTCAGAAAGATTGGAACATTATGCCAAAGAAATACACTCAGCCGTTGAATTAGGTGTAGAAGTTGCTGTAGTAATAGGCGGAGGCAATATTTTCAGAGGTTTACAAGCTCAATCATCCGGTATTGAACGCGTCACAGGTGACTACATGGGTATGTTGGCAACTGTTATCAATGGAATGGCTCTCCAGAGTATGTTGGAGACACATGGCATGTACACACGCTTGATTTCGGCACTTGAAATAAGAGAAGTAGCCGAACCATATATCCGCCGTAGAGCGACCAGACACCTCGAAAAAGGCAGGGTAGTTATCTTTTCTGCAGGAACAGGGAGCCCTTATTTTACAACAGACTCGGCTGCAGCCTTAAGAGCCAATGAAATCACGGCTGACGTCCTGCTTAAAGGAACAAGAGTAGATGGTATCTTTACCGAAGACCCCGAAAAAAATCCGGATGCCATAAAATACGAACAGATTTCTTTCAATGAAGTTATCCATAAAAATCTCAATGTCATGGATATGACAGCCTTCACTTTATGCCGGGAAAATAACCTACCCATTGTTGTGTTTGATATCAATAAGCCCGGAAACTTAGCCAATCTATTAAAAGGAGACAAACAAGGCACTTTGGTAACCAACCATTAAACATATAACCAGGACATTTCATGTAGCAACGAAATGCTCCTTGCCCTTATAAAAAACACATTCTATACTCCGGTATCTTAGCTTGTACCTTTTCTTCGCTTTATTTCATCTCTTATTTCAGCCGCCTTTTCATAGTTTTCATCCACAAGGGCTTCATCCAAAAGATGATTTAATTCTTCGGAAGATTTGGAAGCATAATATTCAGTTACCACTTCCCTCCTATGTCCTTTCGGCTCTTCGGATTCAACCTCAAGAATAACTCCGGCAGATTCCAGAATTTTGTCATACGTATAAATAGGACATTCAAAGCGAACAGCCATGGCAAGGGCGTCGGACGTCCTGGAATCCACTTCATACACCTCACCATTCCTTTCACATACTAAGGTGGCAAAGAATATTCCTTCAACAAGGTCTGTAATAAGTATCTCGTGGATTTTTATTTGAAAAGTATCGAGAGTGTTTTTAAATAAATCATGGGTCAACGGCCTATTGGGAATCATTCGTTCCATTGAAACAGCAATTGCCTGAGCCTCATATCCTCCTATTACTATGGGCAGTCGCCTATTTCCATTGACTTCACCCAATACCACCGCATAATTATTTGATTGGGTAACACTATGTGAAAGAGCTACTATTTCTAAAAGTATTTTTTTACTTGATGTCACTGAGGCTTCCTTTTAAATTTGGTCAAAATTACATATTTATATCCAACTCTATGAATACAATTTGAAATATTATACGAATTGTAACAATAAAATAGGCCAATATGTCTTTCCCATTTATTGGTCTATATTAAAAGCCAAATTCGGTATTAGTTCCTTATATCGACTAAATTTATTCCCACATTGAAATAAATAGCATTCGTATAATAAATATCTATGCCATGATATTTTGAATTACTCTCATACCATGGCATAAAATTATCACATCAAAGAGAATTCAGATAGATTCGTTTCTCATTACTGTGTCCGTACTGACAAGCAAGCGAATCCTTCTGCTTTCTTTAATGACTTGATTTAAATTTTTTAACAGATTCTATGAGCCGTGGCACCACTTCAAATAAATCCCCAACGATACCGTAATCGGCTGCTTTGAAGAAAGGAGCTTCAGGATCCTTGTTGATGACAACAATTACCCTTGAGTTATTTACTCCTGCCAAATGCTGAATAGCTCCGGATATACCGATAGCGATGTACAAATTAGGTCGAATAGCGATACCTGTCTGACCTACATGCTCGTGATGCGGACGCCATCCGGAATCGGATACCGGCCTTGAACATGCCGTTGTCGCACCTAACTGAGCCGCCAACTCCTCAATAATACCCCAATTGGAAGGCTCTTTCATTCCACGGCCGGCAGACACAACGAGAGATGCTTCGGGTAGAGGAACAACGCCACTGACTGTTTTTCTTTCGATCACCTTTACCTTTGGTTGAGCCACTGCTACAGACAAATCCTTAACTTCCACCACATTGCCTGATTTCTCAGACTTGATGGCATTCCCCATGACCGATACAATCTTATTTTCAGATGTAATATTGTAGAATGCTGTTGCCTTCCCGGAATATACACTCTTGGGAACGACAAATCCGGTTGTCACATCCGGCAAACCACTTGCTCCTGAAACACTGCCTGCATTTAACTTAACGGAAAGGCGTCCTGTCAATGACTTTCCTATTGCGGAGTGAGACAATATTAGGATAGAACCTCCCAATTGAGTAAAAGCGTCTGCGAGGGCAGCAGCATAAACCTGAGAATCAAAAGTATTGAGGGCAGAATCATTGACGTTATACACTTCCTGAGCACCATAAGTACCCAATTCACCGGCATTCTCCACCGCCCCTAATGTAACGGTTTTACAAGCAGTCCCCATCAGGTCGGCTACTTTTCGTCCATAAGTTACGGCTTCAAAGGCTGACTTCTTTAATTTCCCTTCTACCGCCTCTGCAAATATAATAACTGACATAATATACTAAATTATAATATTAAACAATGGATGATTAAATTACTTTGGCTTCCTCGTGAAGCAATCGTACCAATTCGTCCGTATCTTCAGGTGCTAACAAGTGTACTGACTTCCTTGCCGGCGGCAATTCATGTCGAAGAAGCACAGTAGGGCTTTCCACAGAAATTGGCTCAACCACATTCAAAGGTTTGGACTTAGACGTCATGATACCCTTCATATTAGGAATACGCTGCTCTGCCATGCCCTGTGCACAACTAATGACTAACGGCAATGAAGCCTCCATGATTTCTGTGCCACCTTCAATCTCACGATTAACCGTCGCTGTTGTACCTTGAATATCTAATTTATTGGCATACGAAATGAAGGGCATATCGAGTAGCTCAGCAAGAATCGCTCCTACCTCACTGTCGTTGTAATCAATCGTTTCCTTTCCTAATAGAATCAAGTCGTAGGATTGCCCCTTTATATATGCAGCCAATTGTTGCGCCACATCCCATGCGCCTTCCGGAACTTTATTAATTCTTACAGCGTCTTGTGCACCTATAGCCAATGCCTTGCGAATCACCGTATCATTGTCTGCCTGACCCACATTAATCACAGTAACTGACCCTCCCTGACTCTCGGTCAATTCTAATCCTCTGACCAGAGCAAACCATTCGTCATAAGGATTTAAAATAAACTGAACACCATCCGCCTGGAAGTCTTTACCGTCATTCGAAAAAGATATTTTGGCCGTTGTATCTGGAGTCTTACTTATACAAACTAAAACTTTCATGATAGAATAAATTTAATAATTAATGGTAAAATAAAGATGACGACAATATTCTATTTTAAAAAATGTCAATATCTTCATGTTTACAAAATAAAATTTTGCATGAGCGCTGCAAATATACTTATTTTTTAACTAAATTCAAAATTATACCGGATTGATTTTATTATACTCCACAGGAAAAACACTTCGACCTTCTATTGAGCTGATTATCAATTTGTTATCAACTTACACAAAGAGGCCTTGTCTGTATCAAACTGAAACAAAGTAAAACAAATGATGAAACTATGCCATTACTGCTTTCAACCACTAAGGCATTCAACGCTTTTATCAGGCCTTTCCAAAGAGGAATTGTTATATTTCCTATATCACGCCAACTTACGCCTTGAGAATCGGAGTGCCTTCAACATCCAGCGAGGTAATGGACGATCCGGTTGCCGGGTCTTCAAATTAAGATACCAACCCACCTTCTTAATGATGGGTATTTTATGGGTTTCGACAAATTCAATTAAACTTCCATCAGGATCTTCAATATAGGAAAAATGTCCGGCAGCTTCGCCCATATCAAAGCTATTGCTACTATCCACCGTAAAAGGATATCCCATTTGAGTACACAATTGTCTCATTTCGTCCATCCCTTGTATGTCAAAACATAGATGTATATATCCAAGATCTCCCCAATAGCGATCTTTAAAAATCTTAGTCGACTCGTAATCCAATGCCTGAATCAATTCTATGGATGAATAACCCAATAGCTCCGAAAATGGACCTTTGCGCGCAACTTCATGGGTCAATACAACCCTTTTAAACTTTTTTTCACCTCCGGGTATATTCTTCCATTCATCATCGACTACTTCCGTTTCTCCTTTGATGGTATCATATCCGAGAATGGTTTTATAAAACAACTTTGACTTCTCGATGTCTTTTACACCGATTACGGCACCACAACAGCCACCAAATAATCCGGGACCCGACGAAAACCAATCTTTTTGCTCGATTATCTCAAATATATTGTCATACGGATCTTTGACATAGAAATGGGACATACCATTGAGAGAAGTCTTGGCTTCTGACAATAAGACCGCACCACATTCTATCAAATGGCTGAATGCCTTTTTTATATTGGATGTTTTTATCTTAGCAATAAATATCCCCAGGTCGCCTGCCTCCACATTAAACTTAGCCTTTTCCGGAGTCCGACTCGTATATTGCCATATTTCAAATCCGCCTCCACCCCGCAAATTGAGTGCTAAAATAGCATGCCTATCCTGTGGTTTGCCACCTGTATAAGGGAGCATCAATCCGGCTGTTGCGGCTTCTTCAAATACCGGAACATCCATTCCAAAGGCGCGGTTATACCAATCCCATGCCTGATGCACATCTGCCACGCCTATTCCTATCTGTTGTATTCCACTTATATATGGCTTCACGCTATATCCTTTTTTATTGTCTTAAAAGTAAGATTCTGTCTTTATATTATGCCTTAGCAACGTACTTTTCTTCGGCTATCCGCTTATACTCTCCATTATATAACTTATCCTTAATGCCCATAAATGCAGCTAAGGTCTCATCAATGTCAATCCTGGAATGCGCCGCAGTCGGTATCAACCGAAGTATAATCATGCCTTTCGGAATAACAGGATATACTACCATTGAGCAAAATATACCGAAATTTTCCCTCAAGTCGTACACCAGCACCATCGCTTCTTCAATGCTACCTTTGAGGTAAACTGGCGTCACACAACTATTAGTAGATCCTATATCGAAGCCCCTTTCCTTCAATCCATTTTGTAGGTAATTAACATTGTCCCACAATTTATTCTTCAATTCAGGACTGTTGCGAATCATGTCAAGACGCTTTAGATTTCCCACAACCAGCGGCATAGGCATTGACTTGGCAAATATTTGACTCCTGATATTAAACCGGATATAATCCACCACAAATTTTTCACTTGCAATGAATGCACCAATACTCGCCATACTTTTAGCAAATGTCGCAAAGTAAATATCAATCTCATCCTGAATGCCTTGTTCTACACCCGCACCTTCTCCATTGGGCCCCAATGTTCCAAAACCATGCGCATCATCAACAAAAAGTCTAAACTGAAACTCTTTCTTCAGTTCGACAATCTCTTTTAATATTCCCTGGTCTCCCCGCATTCCAAACACACCCTCTGAAATCACCAATATACTCCCACCCGTCGTTTCAATGATCTTATTAGCTCTTAATAAATTGGTCCTAAGACTATCTATATTATTGTGATCAAAGGCAAATCGCTTGCCCAGGTGCAACCGCACACCATCAATAATACACGCATGGCTTTCCGAATCATATACGATGACGTCATGTCGATTGACCAAACAATCAATCGCAGAAGATACACCCTGATATCCAAAGTTCAATAAAATGGACTTCTCTTTATGGACAAATGCCGCCAACTCTCTTTCTAACTGCTCGTGCTTTTCTGTGTTACCACTCATCATACGGGCTCCCATAGGATAAGCCAATCCCCATTCAGCAGAAGCCTTTGCGTCCGTCTCTCTTACCTCCGGATGGTTGGCCAATCCAAGATAATTATTGATACTCCAATTGATTATTTCACGTCCATGAAACTTCATCCGGGGTCCCAACTCTCCCTCCAATTTAGGAAACATATAATATCCATCCGCTTCTTCAGAGTATCGTCCAAGACTACCCATATCAGAGGATTTTAATCTATCAAATAAATCCATGTTATTTCATTTAATACTACAAAGGTGTGAAAAAAAAGACAATTTGGTACATGAAATATCAAATTCTATACGAGAATTCCAAAATCAACACTTTATATACCTTTTATTTTGACAATTTCTGCTGATTTCATAATTTTTACTTTACTGTTTCAGACATGACCTTAAGTCCCAAAATTAAATTTCATGAGAGTCGCTATTTTATTGAGATTCAATATAATGTTTTTCCATCTTGATTGACCCATGCTTCAAATGGCGCATTGTATTGCTCCATTTCCATCTTGATAAAAGGAATTGACCGTTCTTCATGCTGCTTATTCAATTCTTCGTAAATAAATGAATCATCAAAGCCTGCTGCAGCGGCATCATCCTTGGTAGCGATATAATACACTTTATCAAATCGAGCCCAGTAAACTGCTCCCAAACACATCGGACAAGGCTCACACGATGTAATCAATATGCAATCATCTAACTGATGTGTTCCAAGCTTTTGACACGCTTCCCTGATGGCCATGACCTCCGCATGAGCTGTGGGGTCATGATTGGACGTCACTCGATTGACGCCTCGTGCGATTATTTCATCATTTCGAATGATGACTGCTCCAAAAGGGCCACCACCATTCCTAACATTTTCCTCCGCAATGCGTATTGCATCCAATGCCAAATCTTTCATTTCCTATATTTTTCGAATTATTTACCCGGATTCAGCCGTAAAGGTTCTGAAAAACCGTCTAATACTGATTACCATCGCTAATCGATTCCGCAATTGTTTAATGCGGAATGTGGGATTAATTGCTCAATAATAAGAAGATGTCCCCAATTATTAAAATTCCCGACCAATTAATTTGTCCACCACACATTTAAGAAAGTGACATTCCACTGAGTATTTTATACGAGTTGTAACAATAAAATAGACCAATATGTCTTTTCCATTAATCCCTAACCTTTCGCGATTAAACCTCTTCCGCCCGCCTATTCGCCTTTGTCACCTTCCAGTCTTTCCACTTCTGTCCCATTAAATAGTTAGCGCCTTTATCAATGACAGAGTGTTGGAACAAGTTTCTAACAGCAATAACCTTATTGATAAGCCGGTCATGTGCTCTCAATGCAAGGGAAAAGCCACTATCCGTATATTCGATATAATGCCACCAATGCGGTGGAATAAAGATTGTTTCGCCATGATTCAGGATGGTCTCAACACCTTGCGCCTTCCGTAATGCCGGATACTTATCATAGTCCGGATTGTGAAGGTCCACATCACTTTGAACCGTGAAAGGCTGATGATACAAGTATTTTGACTGACTCGGGTCAAACAAGATTATTCTCTTTCTCGACTGAAAATGGGTTAAAAAATTGGATGGACAGTCAATATCATAGTGCATCGGCGTGATACTACCCTCTCCTCCAAAAAACATATAAGGCAATGTCTTTATAAATCCATCCATGATGTCCGGCCATATAAAATCTTGCCTTAACTCAGGTGCCGCATCAAAAATATTAAACAAGAAAAGCCTTAAATCTGAAGGTCCCTTTTCAATGGACTCAATATATTCTTTGAATGGTATAGTCCGGTGTTCCATATAACCACTTCCCGCATTATGAAAAGTCTTATCAACCAATGGAACCTTAAGGTGACCATATTTTTCTTTAAAAAAATCGAAATTCCACTTATTCAATCCCGGCCAATCTTTCGACAAATCCGTTATAACAACAGGTCGCTCTTTATCTAAATATTCTACTTTAAACTCTTCTTTGGTAAGATTGGATCGTCTGTCAATAGGTTCTAAAATCATGGTATTATCTCAGATTAAATATTAATTTGAATCATCCATATTATTATGTCAAAGACAACAATTATCCCATTTCAAAGTTTGTTTACAATGTGTTAAAATTTAAACACACCTCCATAATAGGCATAGTAAATACCGGAAACATCTATATTATCTAAGTACTTTCTCGCTGTGCTTTCTTCAAGTGTATCCTTATACAATCATACTAACTCCACCATCTCATCAATACCCGACGGCAGCATGCTTTGTTCTATTGCTTTATCATTAAACTGACAGAAGAAGCATTGGTCAAAGACCTAAAAACCTTAATATCACTTTTAACAAAGTCTTCTTTTTTACAGCGATAAATATCGACCATTTGTTGAGGGTTGCGGTCGAATAACGGGAACCAACTGCTTTGTACCTGCACCATGATTCGGTGTCCCTTCTTAAAGGTGTGAGAAATGTCGGGCATGGCATACTTCACCTGTTCTATTTTACCGGGTTTAAACGCTTTTGGTTTGGAGAATGATTCCCTATACCGACCTCTAAATATCTCTCCACGAACCAACATTTGATAGCCGCCCATCGGGGTTGATTCAGAATTATATTCTTTAAAATCATCCGGAAAAACGTCTATTATTTTCACCACAAAGTCAGCATCTGTTGTCGATAACCCCACAAACAAGTCAGCTATAACAGAACCCAATGCCGTGACATCTTCTGTAAGCACGTCAGTCTGATAAGTCAATACATCCGGACGTTGCGAGGCAAAGCGTTGATCGGCATTCATATACTCTCTATTGCGACTCCAACTTATATCAGCACGATAAGGCACAGGATGTTTGGGATCGCTGGTATATTGATCAAAGGTAGTTGTTGACTTCTTGGGATTAAATGCCAACTGATTATTTTCACATAGATATAGTTTAACCTCTTTAACGCCTTTGGGTGGCCACTGATCGTAATATGCCCATAGATTAGCCCCGGTAATAAATACATTGGCCTTATTTCCTATGGTTGGTGTTGGATTATCCTGAAGATATTTCTTGAAAAAAGGTATTTCAAATTCATTTTGATACCATTCAGACGTCTTAGATCCAAATTGGATGTCGCCCAGATGATCTCCATTGCCACGTCCGCCCCAATGGCCGTGAAACCAAGGCCCCATAACAACAGTAGTCTTTGTTTCAGGGCTTTGACGACTGAATGCTTCATAAGTCTTCCACGCACCATAGCAATCTTCGGCATCAAATAGACCACCAACTACCATGATTGCCGGTTGGACATTCTTCACGTGAGGCAACGGATTGCGATCTTCCCAAAACTGATCCAAATCCGGATGTGCATACAAGTCATTCCAAAAACGAATACTATCCCCAAAATAATTGTTTTTGATATCTGTCAAAGACCCAGCATCTAAGAAAAATCGATATGCATCAGGCCCAAATGCCGTGGATTGCCAACTAAATTCTTTCGTTGGCTTAGGACGAGGTCTGCCAAAATTCAAATAAAAGTTGAATCCATCCAACAACGCTAATGCGCCATTATGGTGAAAGTCATCGCCTCTATACCAATCTGTCACCGGAGCTTGTGGACTGACAGCCTTCACCGCCGGGTGTCCCGACAATGCCGCTACTGTCGAATAAAATCCCGGATAGGAAATACCCATAATTCCTACCTTACCATTGTTGTTGTCGATATTATTAATCAACCAATCCACGGTATCATACGTGTCCGTCGTCTCGTCAGTAGCTTTATTATCGGGCTTTTTAGCTACTATGGGTCTAATATCCTCAAATTCTCCTTCACTCATAAATCGTCCTCTGACATCCTGTGATACAATAATATAGTTATCCCGTAGATAGTAATTATAATAATTGTCATACAACTTGGCATATACGTCTTGCCCATACGGATAGCAGGAATAAGGCGTCCTTCGCATGATAATGGGATGCGCCTCAGAAAGGTCAGTAGGAATATAAATACTGGTAAAAAGTTTTATCCCGTCCCTCATGGGTATCATAACTTCCTTCTTGGTGTAGTGTTGCCTAAACCATAGCGAATCTTGGGAGTTTTGAGCTTGTGACGGAGCCCACACACAAAGAATTATAATAATAAGGAAAAACCATTTTCCAGAAAAATTCAATCGTCCAAAATCGGTATTTCTATAGTGGGGTTGAAGCCAATTCCAAATATTTGTCATTCCTTTTGATTTTTAAAAAATTGTATAATGTCTCCTACTTTGCCCATCATTACCTCATTCAAACGTTATGTTGACTTGGATTCTAATATATCCTCTTTGGAAATGATGGATCTGCTTGAGTCCGTTCATAAAAGAACAAGAACACTCATCAAATATAATGGTATCTACAATAAGAATACCAATGATTAATAGAAAAAATAAGAAAACTTTCCTAAAAAATAATACTTTGCGAAACTTTGTACCGAACTTTGCGAAACCTTTGTGGTTTCTTCTTACCGCAATGTCTCGCAATGGTTTACGCAATGTTGCACAATGTTTTATACTTCATAATACTTTGCGAAACTTTGTGCCATACGTTGCGAAACTTTGTGGTTTCTTCTTATCGCAATGTCACGCAATGGTTTATACTTCAAGGAAATTGCCGAAGGATATAGGCAGCTGCATGCGAATAATATTCTCCCTTTTTATAATTTGTTAATTTTTTTAAATTTTAAAATAATCCGATTTATTTTAAGTACTTTCGCAATATTAAATAATAAATAAATATCATCATGAAAAACTTTAGACAAGCAGACAAGCAGACTTAATC